>DAOSOK010000043.1 GCA_035373905.1 Candidatus Ozemobacteraceae bacterium
ACCTGATTGCTGGAAAGCTAAATTTTGGTCTACCCACGTAAAATAGCGAGGAACCTACAAATCTCCTTTGACGGCCAGTGAATCAATGACCGGCCCATTCATAACAGGGGTCGCCAGTACATCTGAAACGGTTACGATATCCTGCACCTACCGTTTTGTCCCCTGGGTACCAGGCGTATCACGGGTGCTCGGCTCCGGGGAGGAAATCATTCTCAACGGTTTTGCATCTCAGAGAAAGGAGTAAAACCATGTTTACCATGAGAATTCCGAAACCAAGGTCCGGAAGTGTCCTGGTCATGACGACATTCGGGCTGATTTTCATTTTAGGCATGCTTGCCCTGGTTACCGATATCGGCTGGCTGTATTACCAGAAGGCGCGCATTCAAACGGCTGTGAATGCCGCCTGGAGGGCCGGTATTGATGCAATTATCCTCGCGAAAGCCCGGACATCTGCTGAAAGGATGTCTGCCTGCAAAGCCAGGGTCGAAGAAATCTACAAAATGCACGGGTACACGGCAGCGCCTGCCATAAACACGGACACCGGCCTCAGGGTTTATGGAGCCGCCGTTCAACCATTGTTTTTTGCGCGAATCATGCAGATGTACGAGAAGGAAGTTGCCGCTGTCCGAGAGGGAACCGGCGGTGAGGGAGTCGTTCCTCTTGGGGTCATGTTTGGTGATATTGTCTGGGGAATAAAAAACAATGTCGAAGGCTATTATTACCACAATTTCACCAGACCTGATCCGACAGAGGGGTATGTAGTGGACGAGGAATACATTCTGAAGCTTGGGCCGGAAAAAGGTTCAAAAGTCAAGACAATGGACACTGTTCCACCCACATATAATGAACTGCTCATCGCAGGCGGCAACTCAAACGAGGGCGCCATCCGTCTGGATGGCAACGGCAAGAGCGTCTGGCTGGATAACATGCTTTACGGGTGTCCCAGCGTGGTCAACGTCGGAGATATGATCGACACGGAACCCGGAAACTTCACCGGCCCGACAAAGGCCGCGAAAGAAGCCCGAATGGGCGATATTGTCGTCGTGCCCATCATCGAGGTTCCTGGGAAAACCACGTCAATCTATAACGAGGCCGGCAAGACGGTGGTTCGTGTCATCGGGTTTGCCCGCATGCAAATTACCGGAATCGACACGACCCTGTCGCCAGATCTTGGCGTTTACACCGTCACTCAGATTCGCGGCAAGTTTGTCGAGTATCTGGTAAAACCCACCTGATCCCAATCAAGGCGAATGAACCCTGAGCATATGTTGTGAGCATTGCACGAAAAAGGGCGGGAAAAACCATATCGCCGCTCTTTTTTTTTGCAAATAAATCGATGCCCGAAAAACCCGTTGGTGCCGTCCGCGATGGCATGGGAGGCGAAGAAATCCTCCGCTCTATTATTTTTTTGAAAATAGTACTTGCCGTACGGGGGGGGAGTACATATATTATGTTGTTCTGAGAGGATAATCGGTGTACACACGTGATAACGTTTGCAGTACATCGATCCCTATGTTATGTTTTGTGCCTAGTCCATTTGGGGAGGAGGGTCTCGTGTCGTGAACCGACGAGCAATACTGGTAGCCCTGATCGTCAGCATGGTGTTCTCTGCCATTCTCTGGAAAAAGGTCCAGGAACAGGCGAAATCGACCGTTGTTCCGCAGATACTTGAACCGCCGAAGATTCCCACGACGAAAGCCGTCGTGGCGAAGCAGAAGATTCCTGCCCGGCTTATGCTTGAAGCAGCTCAGCTGAATGATTATTTCGAGCTGAAAGAGTTGATCGCCTCTGCCGTTCCTGCCGATGCGTTCACATCCATCGCCTCGCTCACGAAGAAATACACGTCCATCACGATTCTTCCCGGGGATATCATGACGCCGAACCGCATCCTCGACAAGGATGTCATTCCGGCCTTGTCGTTTGCCATTCCGCAGGGAAAGCGCGCCGTGACCATCGCGGTCTCGAAGACGAGCGGCGTCGGCGGGTTCATCCAGCAGGGGGACTTTGTCGATGTTATCGCCAATTTCCACCAGGGGTCTCCTGACTCGATCGCCAAGATCGTCCTCCAGGACATCCTTGTTCTCGCCGCCGGCAACACCTACGCCTTTGATCCGGGCATTGCGACCGGAGCCCCGGCCATCGCGGCAGCGAAATTGGAGCTGGTGACGCTGGCAGTGACGCCTGAAGAATTGGAACGCATCGTCTACCTCGACAGCAGCGTGCAATTCAGGCTTGTTCTGAAAAACCCGAAGGACAAGGGCGAGCAGGTAGTCACCAAGGGCGCCACGGAAAAGATGGTCATGCGCACGCTCGGCTTCACGGAGCCCGTTGTCGTGCAGCCTGTTCCGACCGTCGTTCCGGAAACCCCCAAGGTCGCTCCCACCGCTGCACCGCAGGCCGTCGAAACGATCGAAACAGGCCGCGTCGAGATCATGTATGGCAGTCAGCGGCATTTCGAAATGAACAAGTTCGGGGTCGTTCAGACATCGCCGTATGTTCAGCCACTGCCACCCATGAATCCGCCTCCGGCCCCCGTTCTGGAAGCCCCGGCCGGTTCCAATCCAGCCCCTGAGTCCGCACCTCAGTCCCAGGTGGGTGAGTGAAAGGTATGAGGAGAGAATGTATGAAAACCCCTACCCTGTCTCTTCGGAATCTCAAGAAATCGCTGGTTTCTCTCCTTGCGGCAGGCACGCTGACCCTGTTCGGCAGTTCGGCCGCGTTCGCTGAAAAGATCCTGATACCGATCGGCAAATCCTTCAGCATGAAGGCTGCCGGCGTCACCAAGATCATCGCCGTGAAAGACGGCATCGTCGAAGTGCTGAACGTGTCTGAAGACGAAGTCATTCTTTCGGGCGTCGGCAACGGGCCCGGCGTGACCCAGATCATCTACTGGGATACCACGGGACAGCATGTGGTCGATGTGGAGACCTTCCAGGAAGCGGATCTCATCCAGAAGAAGTTCTCGACGCTCGTCATCGAGCCGTCGGTCAACCTCACGCTTTTCCCCGACGCAGCGTATCTGCGCGGCTTTGTGGATACCCAGGAAAAGATCAAGGAAATCGAGGCAATCGCCGCTTCCCTGGTCACCGACCGCAAGCTGATCAATCTTATGACCCTCAAGGAAGAGGGGAAGAGCTATAAGACCTACGAACAGCGCCTCCAGGAGGCCATTGTCAACGCCATCAAGTGTCCGACCGTCAAGGTGACGGTTCTCAATCCCCTCACCATCATGACGACAAACCTGGAAGATCCGACAGCGCCTCCAGCTGCTACCGCAACACAAGGTCTTGAAGACAAAGTCAAGGTCGTCCTCGAAGGATACGTCAACGACCAGACTGAATATCAGCACCTGCAGGAAGTCGTTCGCGGATTTGTCAACGATGAAGAGAAGCAGATTTCCAACCTGGTGACGATCGAAAATCCGATCCAGGTCGTTTTCCAGGCTTACGTTCTTCAAGTGAGCAAAGACAGCTCCCGCGATCTCGGAATCAAATGGGGCGGAACCCAGGTTCTCGGTGGCGATCCGAGCTCGGGCATCCTGAACTTCACGGAAAACATCACCAATGCGTTCCGGGGAGACGTCCAAGCCGCTGGTGCGCCTGTCGGCAGATATCCGAACCCGTTCAAGCTGAACAACATCAACCGCTTCGACATTATTGCGGCCCAGGTTTCCGCGTGGGAAACCCAGGGCAAGGTGAAGGTCATGGCGAATCCCAAGATCACGGTCTACGCCAACGCCAAGGCAACAAAGATCGCAAAATCGGGTTGGACGAACGAGACCACCGGCGCGTCCGGTGAAGGCGAAGCGGAAGGCGACGGCGGCCTCGCGTTCGTGAAGGTCGGGCAGGATATCTACTATCCCAGCACGATCGACGCGTCTGGCAACCCGACCTATGCGGCCGCGCAGGCCACGCTCAAGCTGGTCGTCAGAGACCTGTTCGTGAAGGACGACACGCTGAAGTTCTCCGTGTTCGCGAAGCAGGACGAGCCGTCGTTCACCCGCGGCAACAACGCACCGCCGAACATTCTCAAGCGGTCCGTCATGACGACCGTGAAGATCAACAACAACGAAACCGTCGTTCTCGGCGGCCTGATCAACGAGAGCGACAACATCAGCCGGAAAGGGATTCCCGGACTGTCCCGGCTTCCCTATCTCGGAAAATTCTTCCGCACAACTTCTGTGACCAAGAGCAAGAACGAGCTGGTCATCCTGCTGACGCCCCAGATCATCGGGCGTGATACGGGGATCGGCAACACCAAGAAGTTCGAAACGATCCCGGTTCCCCGCCGCAGCGAGCGGCTCGAGCAGCTTCACGAAATGTTCCAGCAGATCAAGGGCAGCCATTTCCCTGCTGAGAACAACTGAGTGTAACCCTGCGTTTCATCTTGAAGCGCCGCTCCCCCGGGAGCGGCGCTTTTTGCTTCCCCATTTGCATTTCCCGCCATGATGCATTATTACAAGAGAAAAGTCGTTCCGGAGGGATTCATGAGTCGAACGCATCGCCAGGGCCAGTCGCTCGTCGAGCTGGCTCTCGTTCTCCCGCTGTTTCTCCTGCTGATATCCGCGATCATCGATTTCGGGAGAATCTTTCACGTGTGGTCCTGTCTCAACCTTCAATGCATCGAGGCAGCACGGGAAGGAGCCAAGCGCAGGCACCAACTCCTGGGTAGAAATGTATTCACAGCTGACACACATACCGAGCCTGCCTCGATAACCCAGATCTTTTTCCTCCATCAGTCGCCTGCCATCGATGCAACGAGATTCCGCACCCCTGGCGGTGATCACGCGACAGCGCCTGAACTTCTCGGAGTGGGAACCTCAGATAGAGATATCATCGTTCGTATTCATTACTCCTATCCCTTCTTCACTCCGTTCATGAGTAGAATATTATCGAATATATGGGGGAAATCGGAACTTGTCATTTCCGCCGGCGCAACGGAACGGAAAGAATAGAAGGGAATTGATTTACCACTCTCCCGAGGCTTTTATGCCACACAATTTGATGCCCATTTGCGAGGAATTTGTGTTAGTATTTGCTCCGGTACAGGATCATCTCCGTACCTGCAAAAAATATATGAATGACGGCAAGGAAGGAACGTGATGGAAACAGCCAGGAAAACAGCAGGAAAAGCTCCGGCCGCCGCCGCTGCGGCAGCGAATCCGAATATCCGGAAGTACCAGCAGGCGAACGGCTGGGACGTACTCGAACCCTCGTCCGAGAAAGTGCTGGCCGCGCGCGCGAAGCGGTATCTCGAGTTCCTTTCGCTCTGCAAGACGGAGCGGGAGACGCTGGCCTACATCGAAAAGGCCGCGCGTTCCGACGGGTTCAAGCCTCTTGCAGCCGAAGACAAAAAATCGCTCAAGCCCGGCGACCGGGTGTTCTGCATCAGCAAGAACCGCGCGATGGCCCTCGCCGTGATCGGAAAACGCCCGGCTGTCGAAGGGTTCAGGATCGTCGCCGCGCATCATGACGTGCCGCACCTCGATCTGAAATCGCTTCCTCTCTACGAGAAATACGGAACGGCCCTGTTCAAAACGCATTACTACGGCGGCATCAAGAAGTTCCAGTGGGCCGCCATTCCGCTCTCTCTGCACGTGTTTGCGGTCACCAAGGCAGGCAAGACGCTCCGCTTCGCCATCGGCGAAAAGCCCGGCGAGCCCGTCTTCACGATCACCGATATCGCGCCGCACCTGGCCGCGAAGATCCAGAACGACCGCAAGGCCAACGAGACGCTGCGCGGCGAGGAGCTGAACATCCTCGTCGGCCACCGGCCGCTTCCGAAGAAAGACAAGAACGCCCCCGCCTCGAAGGGCGAAGAGCGTGTGAAGGGTGCCGTTCTCGAGCATCTCTTCACGAAATACGGGCTCGAAGAGGAAGACCTCGCCTGGGCGGAAATCGAGGCCACGCCGGCGTTCGAAGCCCGCGAGGTCGGGTTCGACGCCAGCATGATCGGCGGATTCGGCCACGACGACCGCGCCTGCGTCATGGCGGCGTATGAAGCGATCCGCGAGATCAAGATCCCCGAATACACCTCGATCGCCCTGCTGTTCGACAAGGAGGAAATCGGCTCGGCCGGCGCCAGCGGCGCCCAGTCGATGATGATCTCCGACATCATGAACATCCTGCTGCACGCGACCAGCAAGAGCGCCGACTACTCCGACCTGCGGCGCGCCATCTCGAACACCTACGTTCTTTCCGGCGACACCAGCGTTCCGATCGATCCCACCTTCGACGGCGCATTCGATCCGACCAACTCCGGCTACCTCGGAAACGGCGTCTGGATCTGCAGGTTCACCGGCGCCGGCGGCAAGTCCGGAAGCAGCGAGGCGGACATCGAGTTCATCGCCCGCATCCGCGCGCTGCTCGGCGCCGAGAAGATCCCCTACCAGTTCGGTGAGATGGGCAAGGTCGATGAGGGCGGCGGCGGCACGGTCGCCAAGTTCATGGCCCAGATGAACATGCACGTCCTCGATCTCTGCCTGCCCGTGCTGAGCCTGCACTCCCCGTTCGAGATCCTCTCGAAAGCGGATTACCATCATACGATCGACGCCTACCGCGTCTTCCTGTCCAAAAAGTTCTGATGCTCCGCACCACGGGCGCCCGCAGGTTCTGCGGGCGCCTTTTCACAGGTTCCCGCGCGGGCGGGAATCAAGTTGTATACCTGTAAATTATACGAGGCAATATGGACCTGGCGGCCCTCGAATCGGCGATCGAATCCCGGAAGCTCGACGCGACGTTCCTGCTCTTTGCGGGCCGCGAGGAGTTTCTGAAGGACCGTGCCGTGTCGAGGCTCGTCAAGGCCTTCGTCGCACCGGAAGACCAGGCGGACAACGTGCGCCGGATCGACTTCGGATCAGCCTCGCCCGACGCGCTGCTGGGAGAATTGAACTGTTTCTCGTTCAACCTGAGTCCGCGCATCTTCGTTCTCTCCCGCCCGGAAGGCCTCGGAGCCGCGCAGCGTCGCGGCATGCTCGAACGACTCTCGTCGCAGCCGCTTCCCGAGCGGACGTTTTTCGTCGTGCTGAGCGCGGAAGCCCGCGTCATCGGCGAGTTCGCGCTCGCGCTTTCCGACAAGGCCGAAAAGGTCGACTTCTGGCCGCCGTTCGAAAACAAGCTTCCCGAGTGGCTTCAGAAAGAAACGCGCGCCCTCGGCTCGTCGCTCGCCCCCGAGGCGGCCGAGCTCCTGTTGAAGAACGTCGGGCCGGATCTGCGTCTGCTTTCGCAGGAACTCGAAAAACTCTGCCTCGCGGCCGGCGCCGGCAAAACGATCACGGCCGCGCAGGTCGCCTCGTCCGTCGCCTACCTCAGGCAGGATACCGTTTTCGATCTTCTCGACGCGGTCGGCATGCGGCGGCTTCCGGAAGCCCTGCGCCTGGTCGACAGCCTGCTGATGAAAGGCGAGTCTCTCGTGCCGATCTGGTATATGCTGAGCCGCCAGCTCCGGGACTTCCGGCTCCTGCACGACATCGCCCGGGACCGGCCCGACCTGGGGCGACCGCTTCTCGAGAAGCTGCGCGCGATCAGACAACTCGCCGGCAAAACCGACTTCAAGTCGAACCAGGATCGAAAGAATCTGACGGAATCGATTCAGAAAGAGGCCGGCGGCTGGCCTCCGCTTCTTGCCGAATCGCTCGGCATCGAGCAGGCGATGCGCGTCAGATCGCTCGCCGCCGCGACGGGGTATACCCATGCGGAACTCGTCCGGCTGGCCCCGAGGCTCGTCGAGATGGATGCGGCGGTGAAAAAGTCGCCTCCGAACGAAGCCCTCCTCCTTCAGCGTTTTCTCGCCGAGGTCATTACGGGAAAACGCCACCAGCCGCCGGATGAGGATGTCGGCGGCTGGTGATCGGGCCAAGGCGCAAGGCGACAGAGCGCCTTTTACCGGGCCGGAGGAACGCTGGGAAATCGCCCGGCCGAAAACGGCCAAACGAACCCCGGGTCAGCAGGTCAGGCGTTCTTCTCGGTCTGAAGCTTGTTGACGGCGCGCATGAGGCGGCCGATCTTGCGGGCGGCGGTCCGGGGATGGATGTATCCGTTGGAACCGGCCTTGGCAATGCGGCTGTATGCGCTGTTCGCCGTCGCCTGGACGGTGTCGGCATTCGACTTGTCGGATCCGGCGAGCTCGAGGGTCTTCCTGCGAAGGGTCTTGAGTTCGGATTTGACGGCAACGCGCAGCGTGTGGCGGCGCTGAGCCTTGCGGGCGTTTTTGGCGGCGGAAGAAGTGTTAGCCATAACGGACATCACCTTTCATTGATATGGTAGACGGGTATCATACCACCTTTTCGTCCGTAAATCAAGTACCTTCGTACCCTTTGCGGGCAATCGCGCGGAGTTCGTTGAATTTCCAGCGTGACGGCGGGCGGGCAAGCACGACCGTGCGCGCCTACTTGTTGTTGTGGTGGGCATCACGTATAATGGGACGCGACGAATCATCACAGGAGAAGCCGGGATGCGAACAGCGTTTCTTGACCTGCTCTCGCGGGCGGCACGTCTGCCGGCCAACGATCTCTGGAGTCCCCTGCTCTCGGAATGGCTGGCCGAGCTTCCCGAATTCATCGCGATCCGCATCCGCCTTCTGAAGACGAAGCCCGACCCCGGCATGGCCCCGGTGTTGCTGAAGCCGATTTCCGACGAGGCGTTCGGCGCCATGCTCGACTGGGCGCACGCATTCGAGATCGGCGTTCACGCCGAGGACGGCGACGCGCCTCATGCCACCGGACTGTCGCCATGCGGAAACCGGGTTCTCTCGATCGTCGCCCCGTTCATGTTCCGCCAGGCCCTCGCGGGCGATCTCACCGTCATCACCCAGCCGCTTGCCGGCAGAGACCATCGGGAGTGGATGTATTTCGCGGAGCGCCTCACGGAGCTTCTGTTCAGCAGGCATATCAACGGCCCGCGTTCGCACGTGTCGGAGATCGACGATCCGCGCAGGGCGCTCGAGTTCCAGCATGAGATGCAACGTCTTTTCTCCTCGGAAAAAGTCACGGACTGGATGCTCGCATCACCCTGGCAAGAACCCCACGAATCCTGGTACACCGAAAACGAGTCGTATCTCGGAAGCTTCCTTCGGCGCCTTCAGAGCGTCTTCGACCTCGACACCGCCTTCATCGTCCAGCGCGTTTCCGAGGATCAGTCGCACGTCCTCGTGGCGACCGATCTTCCGGCATCATCCCGTCAGCTCGGAAGCGGATCGCCGCGATACGACGAACTGCCGGCCGAGGTCGTCGACATGCTCGAGTTTCTCGGCGAGCAGGAAAATTTCCGCCATATTTTCAAGGCCAAACTGTCGGTTCTCCCCGCGAACAGCCGGAGCAGCCTGTCCTGGTCGCCGAAACCCGTCATCCAGACGTTCCCTTGTCAGGTTGCCGGAATGACCTACGGGTATCTGGGCGTCTCGACGAACCGGGTTTCCTCGCCCGGCCCCTTCGCGCGGCTGATGGCGATCGTGACAAACCATCTCGGCTTCTGGTTCTCGCATCTGTATCAGCTTCGCAAGGAAGCCGGCCGGGCGCAGCTGCTGAAGCAGATCAACATGACGTTCAACGTCATCACGGGCAACGTCCACCTCGACGGCATTTTCGACCAGCTCTGCGATAACCTCGAGATGCTGTTCGGGCAGAAGCACGGCGCCGTCGTGATCTTTTCGACCCAAACCAGCGATCTCGAGATCAAGCGCCGGTTCGGCGTTCCCCCGGCTGGATTCGATCTCGAGAAAGCGGTATCGGAGGCCGGCGTCATCCGCAATTACATCTCGGACGGATCGGCCTTTCGCGTTCGTCCCGAAGACGAGGACCAGACGATCAGGTTCGTCTTCCCTCTGAGCCCGACGCCCCAGGTCGCCGCCGCCGGCGACGACGTGTTCCATCAGCGCTCGCTGGGCGGGGTGGTCATATACAATACCGATGACAATAGAATGATGAACGCCGACATCCTCGAACTGCTGAACTTTCTGCTCAACGGGTTCAGCGCCGCTCTCCGGGTGGCGTACAACTACCAGGAGAAGCTCGAGACGATCAAGGCGCTCGAGGGGCTCATCGCACGGCTCGACAATCAGGACAAGCTGCTCGAGGAGATGGTCGACATCATCAAGCGCCTGCTCAAGGTCGAGCGCATCTCGTTTCTCACCGTCGACAGCGACAGCCGGACGCTCTCGATCAAGAACAGCTACGGGATCCGGGCCGAGGTCGTCCGGTCGATGCAGATTCCTATCGGCGAGGGCATCTCGGGCTACGTCGCCGAGACGGGCGAGACGCTTCGCATCGACAACATCGAGGAGTCCGAATCGAAGTTCAAGAAACGATCCCTCGAACACTACTTCAACCGCTCGCTCCTGTCGGTACCCCTGATCACGACCGAGTCTGACGGCAGGCCGAAGGTCCTGGGCGTCATCAACGTCAATAACAAGACGAACGGGCTGACGTTCAACCAGCAGGATCAGCAGATGCTCGAGTCGATCGCCCACCTTGTCGTGGCGGCGCTGACCAACATCGATCTGACGAACGCGAAGCACGAGCACGATCTGCTCCAGCAGCAGCTCGACAACGCCCGCGACGTGCAGATGGCGCTTCTGCCCAGGAAGTTCTCGAACATGCCTCCCGAACTCGACATGTTCGCCAAGAGCGAGCCGGCCATCCAGATCGGGGGGGACTTCTTCGACGGCATCAAGCTTCCCGACGGCCGCTGGCTGGCCGCCATCGGCGACGTCTCGGGGAAGGGCATGTCGGCCGCCATCATCATGGCGATGTCGCGAATCATCCTCCGCACCGTCGTCCACGAGACCTCCGAGCCGGTGAAGATCATGGAACGGATGCACGAGTATCTCAGTCGCGATATCAGCGACTATTATTTCGTCACGATGCAGATCGTCGTGATCGACCCGGCCACGGGCTCGGCGGAGATGGTTTCGGCGGGCCACGGGCCGCTTCTCGGCCGTCTGGGCGGCTCCCTTGTCCAGCTCGAGAGCATGGGCGGCTTTCCTCTCGCGGTCGGCGGAAGCGGCGTCACGTTCGAGTCGGTGGCTTTCCGCGTGCAGCCCGGCGATCAGCTTCTGTTCTTCACCGACGGCCTCCCCGAGGAGTATGCCCCGAACCGGGAGATGTTCGGTCTCGAGCGCACGAAGGAACTGTTCACGGCATCTCGCGGTCTTCCACCGAAAGACCTCGTGGAGCGCTTTTTCAGCGCCGCGGAGCAGTGGCGGGCGGGCGGGGACGCGCACGACGATCTGACGATCATGGCTGTCGAGTATCGCGGAGTCACACAATGAAACGAGCTTCAACGCAGGAATCCAGGTTCATCGCCTTTCACGAGCGCCTGGCGGCCGAAACGGCGGAAACGCTCGACCTCGAAAAACTGCTCAAAGCGCTTCTGAGAGAACTTTCCCGGCTCACCAACGCCTCGTCGGGATCGATCATGATCCACGATCCAGCCTCGGGGAATCTGAAACTGTATGTTTCGGCGCGTCACCCGGGCCGCATCGGCGGCAAGCGCCCCCTGCCGGGCACCAGCCTGCCGCTCGACGAGGGAATCGCCGGAAAGGTGTTCCGCGAGAATGCCCCCATCATCGTTGCCGACCGCAAAGCGGCGGAGCAGTCCCTTCCCTGGAAACACCGGAAGGGACGGGGCGGCTTCATGTCGCTGCCGTTGTGCATCCAGCGCCGCGTCATCGGCGTCCTCAACCTGAACTGCTCCGACGACCTGCCCGGCTTCACCGACGAGGATGTTCGGCTTGTGACGGCCCTCTCCGGCAGCGTCGCGGCGCTCGTCGAGAAAGGGCGTCTTCTCGAGGAGCTCCGGCAGGCTCATGAAGAGACCCAGAAATTGTACGATCTTGCGATCCTGCTCGGACGCGAAGCCTCGCTGGAATCGACCCTCACCGAAGCCCTGCGCAAGCTGGCGGGCGATCTCGAAGCCGACCGGACGGCCGTCATCCGCTTCTCGATGCCCCAGCCTCCCGCGTCCGGCGGCGATCAGCCTCCCTCCATCGTCAGCGGATGGAAATTCGAGAACGAGCATCTCAAGCGGCTTTCCGCCGCCGTCGGGCAGAGCCTCCGGACCGAACTGGCGCTGTCACGGAAAACGGCTTCGACGGACCGACTGGGCCGGCCGCCCGTTTCCCTGCCGTTCCGCGAAGGAAAAAAGGTTCTCGAGCTGTTTTGCCTGCCCCTGCTGAACGTCGAGAACGATTCGTTCGTCCTGTGCGCGATACGGACCCCGCGCTCCGCGGATCCCGACGCCGCCCACCGGCATTACAAATTCCTGTCTCTCGCCGCGCGCCAGATCGGAAACGCGCTCGAACGCTCCGAGATGATCGAACAACTGCGTATCGACAAGGAAGTTCTTCTGGAAAACGCGTTGCGGAACGAAATTTTCCTCAGCATCAGCACCGAGCTCGCCTCGACGCTCGACCCGCACCTGGTGCTGAGAAAGGCGTTCGACCATTTCAACAAGCTCGTGCCGTACACGACGTTCACGATCATGCTGTTCGACGAGATCGAGCAGGTCTACCGGATCATCGTCCAGCCCTCGCGCAGGCTCGGTCCGGCGTATCTGCGCCAGTTGCGGAGCGAAGTGATCACCTCGTTCGGCGAGTATCCCGCCGACCCGCCCGTCGACAAGGGCCGTGTGCCCGTCCTCGAAGTGTTCCACCCGCAGAGTTCCGAAGGCCCGGCGCTCGGGAAATACGACCTGTCGATGCAGATGCCGATCGTCCTCAACGACAAGATCACCGGCCTCGTCCACCTCTCGCGCGTCGAGAACGTCGTCTTCAATCGAGCCGACTTCAACAAACTGAGCCAGTTCACGGCGATCTTCGTCACCAGCATCAAGAACGCGCTGATCCACAAGCGCACGGAGAAGCTCGCCTTCACCGATCCGTTGACTGGACTATATAATCACAGGTATTTTCAGGAGTCGTTGCACCAGGAATTCATCCGCTCGCGCCGTTACGAAAAGCCCCTGTCGCTTATGATCATCGATATCGACCACTTCAAAAAATTCAACGATACCTGGGGCCATCTCACCGGCGACAAGGTCCTGATCCACGTCGGCGAGGCGTTCATCCGGTCGGTGCGAAGCCAGATCGACACCGTCGCCCGGTACGGCGGCGAGGAGTTCGCCATCCTGCTGCCCGAAACGCCGCTCGCCGGCGCGCGACTGTTCGCCGAACGCGTTCGGACGGCCGTCGAGTCGAACCCGGTCAATGTCGAGGGGAAGGTCCTTCCCGTGACGATCTCGATCGGTGTGGCCTGCACCCTCGTGACGAACTGCGACAAGACCTCCGACCTGATCGCCGCCGCCGATGCGGCGCTGTATGCAGCCAAGGACGCCGGACGCAACCGGGTCGAAACCTTTGAAAGCGAACATCTCGAACATGTCTGAAACATCCGGTTCCGGCGCCCGCCGCCGGCAGGTATCTGACGCGGCCGGCGGCCAGGCCTTCGAACGGCTGTCGCGGCTTTCGGACCTCTCGATGGATCTCTCGTCAGGCCTCGATCAGGACGAGCTGCTGCGCCGGATGATCGAATCCGCCCGCGCGGCGCTTCAGGCCGACGAAGCCTACTTCATGCTGCTCGAACCCGAAACGTTCGAACTCCAGCTCGCCGCAAGCGCAGGCAAACGCCGCAAGCGCCCGACGCGCGTCAAGTGCCCCGAGCGGCGCACCAGCCTCGCAGACGCAGGGGAGTTCGGATTTGCGCCGTCGCCCCGCAGTTCCGCAACGACCGAGACGGCTCTCGACCCAGAAAGTCTCATGTTGCGCAACGCGTTCACGGGCCGTCAGCGGCTGATGTTCACCCGGGAACTGCGCGACCCGCTGTTCAAGGGGATCCCCTTCACCTCGGCCCTCGTTCTTCCCCTGGCGACGACGACCCAGCACGTTGGGCTGATGGTCGCGGCGAACACCTCCCGCATCAGGCCGTTCACCGCCACCGACATGGAAGAAGCGACGGTATTCGCGAACCTGGCCGCGATGGCCGTCGAGCACCAGAAACTCGTTCGCGAGCGCGAAAGCCGCATCCGCGAGATGGAAAAGCTGAATCTGCTGGCGAAGCGGTTTTCAACCGTGCAGACGCTCGAAGGACTGATCGGCCTCTCGTTCGAGTATCTCACGCAGATCATCCCGCACGAACTCGGCGTGGTCTGCCTGTTCGACCACGACGAGGAGATGCGCTACTTCGTCTCGCAGCGGCCGCTGTCGCCGGGTTCGCTCCAGAACCTGACCGAGCACCTGCAGGACATCTCGGCCGGCCTGCGCCAGAAGCCCGTGAAGAACGTGCGGTGCCAGCAGATTTTCCTGCCCGGCCGCGATTCGTTGCCCATGGCCCAGGTATTCCGCACCCGCATCCAGTCGTTCCTGACGGTGCCGTTGACGGTACAGGGCCAGAACATCGGCCTGGTCAACCTCTCGGCGACGCGCACCAACGCGTTCAACCGCGACCACCTGCGCGCCTTCACCACCCTTTCGAACCTGCTCGCGACGGCCGTCGAGAACGTCAAGATCCGCCTGTATCTGGAACGGCGCATCGAGGAAATTTCGGTGTTGTTCGAGATTTCCCAGTCGATCACTTCGACCCTCGTGCTCGACGAGGTCCTCGACTCGATCGTCAACTTCTCCATGGAGATGATGCACGCGCTCAGATGCGAACTCAGGCTCACCGACCAGACGGGAGAGTATCTCGAGATCCGCGCTTCCCGAGGGCTTTCCAAATCGTTCCTGTCGTCGACTCCGATCAAAGTCGGCGAGGGAATCATCGGCAGCGTCGTCGAAACGAAACGACCGATCTCCGTCGTCGACGTGCGAAAAGACCCGCGGACGAAGCACATGAGCCTCGCGAAACGGGAACGCCTCGCCGGCCTTCTCGCCGTTCCGATCCTGCAGCGGAACGCGCCCATCGGCGCCATCACGGTGTACACGAGCAAACCGCGCGATTTCACGCAGAACGAGATCGACCTGCTCTCGACCTTCGCATCGCAGGCGAGCGTCGCCATCGAGAACGCCCGGCTGTATGCCAAGATGAAAGACCAGTATCTGTCGATGGTCGCCGCCCTGGCCGCCGCGATCGAGACGAAAGACGCCTATACGCACGGCCACAGCAAGAACGTCATGGAATACGCCGTGAAGATCGCGCGCGAGTTCGAGCTCAGCGACGACGAGATCGAGACGATCCGGTATGCCGGCCTTTTGCACGACATCGGCAAGATCGGCATCAAGGACGTCATCCTGACCAAGCAGGAGGCCCTCACAGCCGAAGAGCGGCAGGAGCTGCGCAATCACCCGAAATACGGCGCGTTCATCATGGAGCAGGTCGATTTCCTGAAAGACATCGCACCGCTGACCCTCTATCACCACGAACGCTACGACGGAACGGGGTATCCGCTGGGGCTGCGCGGCGATGACATTCCGCTGGGAGCGCGCATTCTCGCCGTGGCGGACACCTACGACTCGATGATCGCCGACAGGCCCTATCGCAAGGCGTTTCCCTACGAGCACGTCGTTCGCGAGATGAAGAAGGTTTCGGGCACCCAGCTCGACCCGCGGGTCGTGGACGTGTTCCTGTCGATCATCAAGCGCGAACAGCAGCAGAACGACTGACGAGGGGAAACACGTGCATGCAGCGAAATCCGGCGCGCTTCAGCCCGGCACCGAACTGATCGCGATCGCCCACGGCGGCGATCTCGACCTGCTCGCCGCGGCGCGCTGCCTTCTGCTCGCCAAGCCCGGGGCTCTTCTCCTGCACCCGACCCGGCTGGCCACCAACGCCTGGAGCATCGCCCGCCGCTCTTCCTGGTTCTCGACCGTTCCCCAGGCCCGGGTGGACTGGACAAGGCTCCGCACGGTATACCTGGTCGGAATCGCGCTTCCCAAGCATAACCCGGAACTCGTCGAGGCGCTGCTGCACTGCGACGCCGAGATATTCGTCTACGCGCACGGGGCGCCGCACCTGCCGTTCAGGGCGCGGCCGGCCCAGGTGAGGTCGTTCAGCATCGCGGCGCACTGTCTCGCGGAGCTGCTGTGCGGGTTCGCTCGGCTCTCGGACGACGACGCGGCCCTCATGCTCGCCGCGATCACCGAGAAAACGTGGGCCGGGCTGAGCTCGCGGGTCACCTCCCGGGACCTCGACATGATGCAGACGCTGCGGGGCTACCCCATACAGCCGCGCAGCGTGGCGAACCAGGTCATGCTGGGCCTGCGCGAAGGCCAGCGGGGTCTTTTGAACGACCTGATAACGCAGGCCGAGAGCACCGATATCCGGCACTGGCCGGTGACGCTGACCGTGGCGAAAACGCTCGGCAACGTCCAGGACCTGACGCCGGTCATGGACACCCTGTGGTCGCGCATCGACGCGCACGTCCTGGTGGCGGGGGTTACGAGCGGCCGCCAGGCGTGGATCTACGCGCGATCGCGCATTCCCGACCTCGAGGTTTCGGGGCTGTTCAAGGACCTGCACGCCCGACCCGACGAACGATGGACGCGATTCACCCTTCCCGACGGGGAACCGGACTCGGTTCGCCGGAGCCTCACGGAGCTGCTTTCAGCGAGACTTCCGGCGGACAGCACCGCCGGCGACGTGATGACGGTGAGCCCCAAATGCGTCGACGAGTCGCAGACGGTCGCCAACACGCACGACATGATGCTCCGGTTCAATCTGATGTCGCTGGTGGTGAAACGCGGAGAGCAGTTCGCCGGCATCGTGACCCGGCGCGATCTCGACCGGGCCGTCCAGATGGACCTCTGGGACAGCCCCATCGCGCCGTTCGTTCCGAGTCAACCGCCGTTCGTGACGCGCGAGACGCCGGTGCGCATCGTCCGGAAGCTGATGGTGCGGCATGACGTGACGAAGATCCCCGTCATCGAGGAAGGGCGGATTCTCGGCATCGTCACCGCGCGAGAGGTTCTGCGCGGCCTGCGCGAGCTGCTGCCGCCGCCGGCCGCGTATTTGCCTCAGGTCGAGCCGGTCCCGGTTCCCGACCGCAACGCGATGGAAGCTCTGCTGAAGCGGGTCACGCCGATCAAGGTGCTGCATGTGCTGAGAAAGGTGAGCGCCACGGCCGAGGCGCGGAAGATCGCCGCGTATGCCGTCGGCGGATTCGTGCGCGACCTGCTGCTCGAGCGGCCGAACCTCGACATGGACGTAGTCGTCATCGGCGACGCCCTGCCGTTCGCCGAGGCCGTTGCGGCCGAGCTGAAGGCGCATCTGACGGTGTTCGACCGGTTCCGGACGGCCCGGCTGTCGTTCGAGGATCTGAAGATCGACTTCACGTCGGCGCGGCGCGAGCATTACGCCCAGGTGGGCGCCCTGCCGCAGGTGGAACTGGGCGGCATCGCCAACGATCTCAGCCGGCGGGACTTTTCGATCAACGCGATGGCGCTCGACCTGTCGGCCGGCTCGTTCCTGACGCTCGTCGACCTGTTCGGCGGCCTGCGCGATCTGCATGAGGGGCGCATCCGTATCCTGCACTCGTTCAGCTTTCTCGAGGATCCGACACGCATGTTCCGGGCGATCCGGTTCGCCTGCCGGTTCCATTTCGACCTGGCCGAGGACACGCAGCGGGCCTTCGATCTCGCGCGCCAGCGGGAAGCGCTGACGACGCTGTCGCCCAAGCGCGTCGGCGCCGAAATCACGCGGTGCCTCCGCGAGGAAGCGCCGGGGCGCCTGATCGACAGGCTGTATGCGGCCAGGCTGATGCGGGTGCTGCACCCGGATCTCGCCGACGCATCGGTGCTTCCCGCGCGCTTCAAGTTGATTCCCGGCATCATCAGGCGCTTCGCCCCCCTGCGCGAGCCGATCGACGGCGAACTCGTTCATTGGATCGGCCTTCTCGCCTCGCTTATCCCCGAACAGGCGGAAAAACTGCTGGTCGAGATGGGCATGCACGCGAACCGCCGGACGGCCATCGTCACATCCATCCGCGCCCTGAGCGAGGTTCCGCTCAAGCTGGCGCGCCTCTCCGCGCAGGACGACGTCGGGCTGTTCACGCTTCTGAAGCCGCTTCCTCTCGAGGGACTGGTGGCGCTCGTCGCATTCGTGCTCGACAAGGCCGGCGCACGGCAAATTTTCGATTTTCTCGGCAGGCTGCGCGGCGTTCGCGTCGAGCTCAGCGGGGACGATCTGATCGCTCTCGGCATTCCGCCGGGGGCCCACATGCGGACTATCTTCGACGCACTCCTCGAAGGCAGGCTGCGCGGCAGCATCACCTCACGAAAGGATGAAACGGACCATGCCCTACGGATCTTCTCGGGTCTACGTCTTCCGCTCACCAGGCGGAATGGGCGGCAACCCGCTCAATAAACTCTACCTGATCGGGGGCATCATCGTCGCCCTGTTCCTGCTGAGCTACGCCATGGCCGGGCCGGGAAGGCTGGTGGCATCCCTGATCAGCTCCGCCGTCACCATTCCCGTCGTGCTGATCGCTCTCACGGTGCATGAATGGGCACACGCCGCGATGGCCGTGTTCCTGGGCGACCCGACTCCCGAGCGGATGGGCAGGCTCAGCCTCAATCCATTTCGCCATCTCGAGCTGTTCGGAACGCTGATGCTGCTTTTCACCAACTTCGGCTGGGCGAAGCCGGTCCCCGTCGATCCCTCCAATTTCCGCATCCCCGGCCGCGCGATGATGGCCGTCTCGCTGGCCGGTCCGGGCTCGAACGTGCTGCTCGCCTTCTGCGGCGGCGGCCTCATGTGGCTCGGCGCGCGATTCATCCCGGCCCTCGGCATCCACCCGATCGCAGGCGAGTTGTATCTCGCCTTCGCCGTGTCGATGGTCATCATCAACCTGAGCCTCGCATGCTTCAATCTCATCCCCCTTCCGCCGCTCGACGGCTCGAAAGTGCTCGCCTACTTCCTCCCGCCGAGATACCGGGTTCAGTACCGCGCGATCGAGGAGATAGGGCCGTTTCTGCTGATCATGATGCTCGCATTCGGGCTCGTGAGCCGGATCATGTCGCCCATGATCAGTTTCGGCTACAACGCCATCCTCGACGTATGGGGGCTCGTCTAGCCTCGCCGCCTGCATATTATATTATGCGAGATATATTAGTCACTCTCTTTATCTGCGGCCTGATCGGCTGGGGCTACAATCATGTGACGACCCGCATCAACCTGAAACATTCGGGCATGGCGGTCACCGCCCGGATCATCGACCGCGAAACCACGCCGAAATCGACGTATGTGAAGTTCACCTACAAGGCCGGCGGGAAGACATGGACGAAGAGCATCGTCGTCCCCGACCCGAACGCGTTCAGCGGAACGGACACCATCCAGCTGAAGATCGTTCCCGACAATCCCGGCGACCCGTACCTGAATTTTCACGACACCGATATGTCGCGAGAACTTTATTATACGATGGTCGCCGCTCTCGTCTGGCTCCTCTACCGCGGGACGAAAATCATGGTCGCATCCACCCGTCCCCATTGGGATTGATCGCACGACCGCCTTCACAGGGCGTCGTCGAACTTCTGGAAGAGAGCGAGGAGGCGGTCGGCGCCGGGAGCGTGATGGTGATGCCGGGCGCGGCGAACCAGGGGGCGGGGGGCTCCGAGTTCGCGAAGGATACGCGCGCTCTGGATCGGGTGGGCTTCGTTCGGAAGGGAGAAGACGGTTCGGAGCACGCGCTCCCATATTCTCGGCCGCGTGACGGCTTTTCCGAGGTCGTGCGTCATGGCGAGGAGGAGCAGATCGTTCCGATCCTGTTCGGAAAGACTCCCGTCGGCCCGAATCGCCCGTACGAGGCGCAGCACGTGGGCTTTTTCGGAGTCCCCGAGGGCGTCAAACCGGCCACGCCAGTCGGGGGGAAGGATCTCACGCGCGGATGCGAGATCGGCGGGATCGACCACCGGCCACATCACCGATCCGAACTGCCCGCACCGGTATAGAAGCCGGCGAACGAAATTCACGATCATGCCGGTCATCACTCTTCTTCCGGTGCACCCTTTTTCGGCGACACGGTCGGGCCGGGCTTTCCGTACCGTTCGGGCCAGAGCTGGCGAAGCCGGTCCGCCGTCGATTTTTCCCGGCCGATCGGCTTGGGCTCGTAGTAGCACCGATCTTTGACTTCGTCGGGGAAATACTCTTCGTGCAGGAATCCGCCGGGATAATCGTGAGGATACCGATATTCCTTCCCGTAATTCAGTTCTTTCATGAGCCGTGTTGGGGCGTTGCGGATGTGGAGGGGAACGCCGGGTTCCCGCCCCGAATGAATCTCGTCCCTCACGCGCTTTTCGGCCATATAGAGGGCGTTACTTTTCGGCGCCGCCGCCAGGTAGACGGCAAGATGCGCCAGCGTCAGGTGCCCTTCGGGCGGGCCGATGTAATCGAACGCCTGCGCTGCCGACATGGCAAGCGTGAGAGCGAAGGGGTCGGCCATGCCGACGTCTTCGGAGGCGAAGCGAATCATACGTCGCAATATAAATCTTGCATCCTCGCCGCCGTCGAGCATGCGATAGAGCCAATACAGAGAGGCATCTGGATCGGACCCTCGCATCGACTTGTGGAGAGCGGAAATCAGGTTGTAGTGTTCCTCGCCTCCCTTGTCGTATCGAAGCGCCTTGTTCTGAAAGACGTCCGCCACGAGTCTGTCGTCGACATGCGGCGCCAGGGCCATCTCCTGTCGGGCGACCTCGCAGCAGGTTTCGAGGACGTTGAGGGCAATCCGGGCGTCTCCGGCCGACATCTCGGCGATGCGCTCGATCGCGGAGCCCTCGACGGTGGGTTTCGGTGGCCGCATCAGGTGTTCGTCGCGCTCGAGAGCGCTGTTCAAGAGCGTTCGCAGGTCCGCCGATGGGAGCGACTGGAGCGTCAGCACCTGGCAACGGGAAAGCAGTGCGGAAACGACCTCGAAACTGGGGTTTTCCGTCGTGGCTCCGATCAGAATCGTCGCGCCCGACTCCACGTGCGGCAGAAGGGCATCCTGCTGGGCTTTGTTGAACCGGTGGATTTCATCGATGAACAGGACGGTGCGCCGACCGTACCGGGTGCGCTGGATTCTCGCGTTTTCGAACGCCTCACGAAGCTCCTTGAGGCCGCAGGTGACGGCGGAAAGGGGGATGAACTCGGCATCGACCAGGCTCGCGATCACCCGCGCGAGCGTCGTTTTACCGCAACCGGGCGGCCCCCAGAAGATCATCGAGGGACATTTTCCGGCTTCGAGAAGCATCCGTATGGGCTTTCCCGGGTTCAGGAGGTGCTCCTGGCCCCGGATCTGATCCAGGTTTTCAGGCCGCACGCGGTCGGCAAGGGGCTGGAACGGCGTGCTTCCGACCGGCGGCGAAGCGGTATCGAACAGGTCAGGCATTGGAAAATTCTACCACGATCCGGACATCTTGCGCGCCAGAAGGCTTCTGTACAATTCATCCATGGTTTTCCCGAACTGCTCGTTCGAAACCCGGGCCGGAATCGACGCCCGGTGCGCTTCGGCAGACGAGCGCATCGGTTCGAGCGCGCCGAGGACGCTGCGCAGACCCGTGACGAGGGCATCCGGCTCCGTATCGAGAAGCCTCGCGCCGTCGATCCCGGAGACGAGTTCCGGAACGCCGCCGACCGCCGTCACGGCGAGCGGACAGCCTGTCGCTAGCGCTTCCATAAGGACGAGCGGGGCCCCTTCGTTTCTGGAAGGCAGAACCAGCAGGTCCAGGTCGGCATACACCCGTTCCACGGCATGGACGATTCCCGCCATGTGAACTCTGCCCTCGAGACGCAGTTCATGAATTCTCCGTGCGATGGCGGGCTCGAGCTCCCCCCCTCCCACGATCGCGAGATGCAGGGAGGGATCTTCGGAGGCAAGCATGTGAAAGGCTTCCAGGAGTCCAAGATGGTTTTTGATCGGAACCAGCCGTGCGACGACGCCCAAGAGGCGAGCCGACTCGGGAACGCCGATCTCGCGCCGCCACGCTCCCGTTTTTCGGGGCATTCCCAAAAACCGTGACAGATCGAGGCCCAGGGGAACGACCCGTATTTTGCAAGCTTTCACGCCTGGTAGATGCGCGAGGATTTCGGATCGCTGGCCCGGCGTGAGGGCGATGAGGAGGTCGGTGAAGCGTGCCAGCATCCGCTCAGCCAGGATGACGGCGCGACTTCCGGCCGGCGAAAAATACCCTTCGAACACGGTTCCGTGAAACGTATGGACGGTAAGGGGCACCCTGCAGGCGAGCGCGGCAATTCGGCCCAGCACGCCGACTTTCGCGGTATGGGTTTCGACGATGTCGGGGCGGAACGAACGGATCTCGGCGACGATCGAAGCGAAGGCGGCGGCGTCCTTCAGCGGATGGAGCTCGCGGGCGAGACTCGGGATGACGACGGGCTTGATGCCGGCTTTTTCGGCCAGGGGAATCATGCTTCCCTCGATTTCCGGCGGCGAGCCGACGATGAGACGCGACTCGAACCCGCGCCGATCGAGCAGTTGCGTCAGATTGATGACCTGGATGGAAGGACCGCCGACGTTCATGCGGCTGAGCAGCCGCAACACGCGGATCGGTCGCTTCCTCGGTCCGTTCATTCCCGAAGGTGTTCCCGGTACCACTCGACCGTGCGGCGCAGCCCCTCGGCGAAACTTATCTGCGGAGCGAAGCCCAATACACCGTTCGCTATAGAAATATCGGCCGACGAGTCGCGAACATCGCCGGGCTGCGGCGGGGCCATGATCGGCATCATCGCGGTTCCGAGAACCTCGTTGAGGGTGGCGATCAGCTGGAGCAGGTCGATCCGGCCGCCCGCGGCCACGTTGACGATCCTGCCCGGCGCGTCGGCGGCATCCGCGGCCAGGATGTTCGCGCGCGCGATCTCGCCGACGTAGATGAAGTCGCGCGTCTGCTTCCCGTCGCCGAAAACCGTCGGCGCAAGGCCCTGGAGCATGCGAGTGATGAATTTCGGGATGACGGCCGCGTACTCCGACTTCGGGTCCTGGCGGGGGCCGAAGACGTTGAAATACCGCAAAGCGACGGTCTCGAGGCCGTACAAGCGGTGGAACAGCCGCAGGTAATACTCGACCGTGAGCTTGTGAAGGCCGTACGGGCTGATCGGACACGGCTTCATCGTCTCCCGCTTCGGCTGCTCGGGGTCGTCGCCGTAGATCGCCGAACTGCTCGCGAACACGACCCGGCGGACACCCGCGTCGCGGGCGGCGACGAGCAGCTTCAGGCTGCCGTTCACGTTCACGTCGTGCGTCCGCTCCGGCTCTGCGACGGAGCGCGGAACCGAGGCGATCGCAGCCTGATGGAACACCGTATCGACGCCGTCGACGGCTTTGCGACAGTCAGCGTCACTGCATATACTACCTTCTATAAATTCGATGCGGTCAAGCCACGGCGCCAGGTTCTCCCGCTTCCCGCTGGAGAGGTCGTCGAGCACGCGCACGGCGATGCCGCGATCGAGCAGGCAACTCACGATATGCGAGCCGATGAAGCCCGCACCGCCGGTGACGAGGGCAGTCCGCATCTCTGATCCTCCGCGTTGTCTCGCCGGCCCGGGCCGGACGGAATGTGACACATCTTGCCACAACCCCCGCCCCAAGGCAAGCGATCCGCACGGAGATCATCTCTGCCGGTTCATCCATAACCATCGGCTTCATCAGCGTCATCTGCGGACAGGTTCTCGCATCACAGTTTTCCCTGAGAACCTGCACGGAAGACTCTTTTACCTGTGATATACTTCCAAAAAAACGTGCGGAGGGAACGAGCATGCATCGAAAACCGGTCTATCGTCATCCGGGCTTCCGAAAGGTCGCCGAGCATTATTACGCCGAGCTGCTGCGGCGGAATCCGATCGCCGCCACGACGCTCGGAGAGCACGAATACGACGGTCTTCTCCCCGAAACCGGCGCCGAAGCGGTCGACCGCGAGATCGCCGGGCTGCGGGAGATGCGCGATGCGTTTCAGAGCCTGCCGGAGCGGGAACTGAGCCTCGACGAGCGGCTCGACCGGGAACTGGCCCTGCACATGGCGGGCATCCAGCTGTTCATGCTCGAGGACGTGCGCCGGTGGCGGCTCGGCAGCGATCTCGCCATGATGATCGGCGATTCGCTGTTCATGCTGTTCGTGCGCGACTTCGCCCCGCTCAACGTCCGGGTGGAATCGATGATCTCGCGACTGCGCGCCGTGCCGGCCTATCTCATGAGCGGCAGGTCGCTGTTCCAGCATGTTCCGCCGCTCTGGGGGCGAATCTTCATCGAGTCGGCCGAGCGCCTGCCCGATCTGCTCGCGACGATCGAAGGCGGCCTGGCCGGACATCTTCCTCCGCCCGTCATGCAGAGTTTCGTTCACGCCGCGAACGAGGCCCGGCGCGCGATCGCCGAGCACGCGCACTGGCTCAAACACGCGATCCTGCCCGACGCCGCCGGCGACTGGGCCATGGAAAAAGGCCCGTTCCAGGCGCTGCTCGGCGCCCGCCGGCTGGGCATGAACGCCGGCGAACTGCTCGACCTGGGCGAGCACTGCCTGCAGCAGGCCAAGCAGCACATCGATCTGCACGCTCGGGCCATCACGGGCTCTCAACACGGCACCGCCGCCGGCAGGCGCGAGGCCGCCCTCAAGCAGGTTCGGGCGCACGCTCCGACCTCGTTCGAAGCCGCGCTCGCGGCCTATCGAGATGCGGTTGCGCGCAGCCGGGCGTGGGTCGAGATGACGGGCTTTGCAACGATGCCCGAGGGAGAACGCCTCGAAATCGTCGAAACACCTTCCTACATGGCGCACCTGATCCCGTTCGCGGCCTATATGCCGCCCGAGCGGACCGCCCGGCCGCAGAAGGGCATCTACCTCGTCACGCGTCACACGGGAACCCAGGCGGGCCACAATTACGCCGACATCGCCAACACCTCGATTCACGAGGGATATCCGGGACACCATATGCAGCTTTCCGGGCAGAACCTCCACCCGGGCCTCTGGCGCGGGCTCGCAGACAGCATCGAATTGATGGAAGGCTGGGCACACTACTGCGAGGAAGCGGTTCTCGCGAGCGGCCTCGAGGCCACGAGCGCGAACCGCCTCGTCCAGAGCCGCGATGCGGCATGGCGGTCGGCACGCATTCTCATCGACATCAACCTGCATCAGAAAACCTGGACCTACGACCAGGGCCTGACCTTCCTGATGGAACACGCCGCCATGGACCAGGCCTCCGCCGAAGCCGAGATGCGCCGCTACACCCAGACGCCGGGCTATCCGCTGAGCTACATGGCGGGCAAGCATCTCCTGCTCGAACTCAAGAATTCGCTGCAGCAGCGATTCGGCACCGACTGCACCGACCGGGATTTCCACGACCTGGTCGTTCATGAAGGCAGCATTCCGTTGTTCCTGGCGCGGGAGTTCTATCCGCAGCTTCTCCAGGACAAGCTTGCGACGACGCAGCGAAACGCCTGACGATGACATTCAAACGACAACTGTATATCCCCGGGAAACGCGACTACATCAAGGGCCACAATCGCCCCGCCGTCGATTGCATTCTCTGCGCCATCATCGACGGCAACGAGCGGGTCGACCGGCTCATGATCTGGGAAGACGACCTGATCGCCGTTTCGGCGAACCTGTATCCCTACAACGCCGGCCACCTCCTTCTCTTCCCGAAGCGCCACATTTTCGATCCCCGTGAAATGACGGCCGCCGAGGTCACGCGCATGGCGGAAGTCCAGAGAATCTGCCTCGACGCCCTCGATCGCGTGTATGAGCCGGCTGGATATAATATCGGATCGAATATCGGCGAAGCGTCGGGGGCCAGCATCGAGCATCTTCACCAGCATATCGTGCCCAGATATCCGAAGGAACTCGGGTTCGTCGACATCTGCGCTGGCGCCAAAATCATCATCGAAGATCCCCACGTGACGATGGAAAAACTCCGGGCCGCCGTTTCCCCGCCGAAAAAATCGTCGGGCCGCCCCACCAGGAAAGCATAGCCACAGCAGGGCGCATCACGATGCGCCCCTACGCTCCAAGGCCTGTCCGTAGGGGCGGATCGCGATCCGCCCTCGTTCGCCCGGTGATGATGCCTGCCCCGACATCAAAATATCGCAACGTTTTGCATGGGACGCAAGTGTGGTATACTCGGTTCCGTTTTCATCTTCTTAGAAGATCAATTCAGTGTGTCAGGAGAGAATAATGAAGAGGCTTTTCAACCGGATGATGCTTGTGATCGCGGCCGCCGCCCTCTGCCCGATGGCCGGCTTTGCCGCCGTCGAAGACGAACTCAAATATCTCGGTTACTCCAGCGAGCTCACCGACATGGCCAATGACGCCTACTCGAAGTCGCACAAGGAAGCCCCGAAGGCCCCCGAAACCCCTCTCAAGGCACCGTCCGTCATGGATGAAGCCGATGCGGTGAAGGAGCAACTCGCCGAACTCGGCCGCTCGCGTTCTCTCACGCCCGAGACCCCCGTCACCTCCGCCGAGTCGAAGACGAGGCTCGACGCCTTCTGGAAGAAGATGAGCCCCGAAGCCGCCAGCCCCGTCGTCGCCATGCCGGAAGACCTTCGCGCGCAGCTCCGGGAAGCCCTGACCCAGACGCTCAATACCGCCGGCTATGAAATCAACCAGCTCGACCTGATCGACGCCCCTTCGAATCTCGGCAATCCGCAGGTTCGCGCCGTCATTCGCGTCGTCAAGCCCCTTCAGACCAAGGATTCCTATCGCGAGATCCAGAACAACCTCGCCCAGATCAAGGACGCCTGCCTTCAGGCCGGAACGATCGACGGCATCCTGTATCTCAGCGAACTGACCACCTTCATCGCCGTCAACCCGAAGAACAAGTATTACTACGAAAAGACCGTTCTGAATCCCTGATGCCGAGACAGAACACCCCATCCCGCCTGACAGGAAGGTAATGGCCGCTCCGTTCTCACACGCCATGTCCGCCCGTCTCACGACGAGGCTTCTCGCATACGCCATGATCAGCACCCTGGTCGTGGCGTTTGCCGCTCTCGGCATTTTCATCGCGTCGTATTGGTCGCCGGAGTATGCCCTCGGCGGTCTCCTGCTGGGCTCCTCGCTCGGCGCCTTCATCGCCGTTCACGAGTCGACGCTGATCGGCTGCCTCTGCGGCATGCTGATCGGAATGGTCGCGGCGCCGTTCGTCTACGCGATCCTCGATTTCGAGACGTCCTACATGGTCGTGTTCGTTTTTTCGCTTCTCGGAGCGGTCCTCGGGGAGCCCTTCGCCTTTTTCTGGCGCGAGGGAGATGAGGACGGGCAGCCCGGAGACACGCCGTGAGCGTCGTCCGGCTGGTCATGCTCGACGGTGATGAAGCCGTCTCCGGGCTCGTCCCCTCCCCGGCGATCGATTCAATATTGTCAGCTATAGCAAGAGGCGCTACCAACATCGCCACCTTCTGGCCGCTCGTCGCGGAGATCGACTCCGGCCTTCGCGAACATTTCGAGTCGAATCTCGATCCCTCGCCTCTCCTCGAGGGAACCGGAGACGGCCTGCTGGTCATCAGCTGGGAGCACAACTGCATCGAGTCGTTCCAGGAATACCAGCCCGTTCGCGCCGAGGGAACGGCCCGTCGGCACAACGGTCTCCACGCCGTCGATGCCGAGACCGAACAGCGGTACGCCATCGGCCCGCAGTGGCACATCATAGATCATCATTTCGAAGAAAGCAGGCATTGAGCCATGGCCTACTGTCACGGCTGCGGCGCGGTCAACACGGATGATGCCGTTACGTGCATCGCCTGCGACCGCCCCCTTGCAGCCATCTGCCCCCAGTGTTCCTCCCGAAACGACCCGAGCGCCTCGTTCTGCGCATCCTGCGGGCGCATTCTGAACCTCAACGCGCCCGCGGAGAGCCCCGCCGCGCCTGTGTCGACGCCGTTTTCCACCGGAAGCGCAACCGACACCGCGGACCGGCCCGGCATCGTTCCGGGAGCGAAGGCGATGCCGCAGGGGAAAGCCACGGCCGATCTCCCGCCGCGCGGCCCCTTCCTGAAAGCAGTTCTGGGCGGGTTCGCCTTCGCCTTCCTGTATCTGAGCCAGGCATTGAGCGGATACCCTCTCGCCGGCATCCTCGCCGGGCTCGCAAGCGGGATGATCACGCTCTGGGGGGCCGTCGAGCTTTCTCTCTGGGCCCTCGAACGCCACGAACCGCGCCGCGCCGAAATTGCCTCGCCGGAAGAACAGCTGATGGCGGAGGACCTGCCGGCCCCGCTCGCACCCGAGATCGAGCCGGTGGGCGGTTCCTTCGAGGACGTCGACCGGGAAGCCCTGTCGCCGGTTCAGCCGGTCGCGAAAATCGCCCAGCCGGCAGGAATGGTTTCGTCGATGGTCGCCGACATGACACCCTCTGACGACGAGACGACCGGCAGGTCGCGCCCGCATGCGACGACCACGGCGCCTGCCGCCGATCCGGGGCAGATCTCAGGACACGCCGAGATGTCCTCGGCGCGGGCAGACGAGGAGCTGGTGCTTTCGGGCGATGACGCCGAGCTTACGAAGCGCGAAAAGACCTCCCAGACGCTCGCCGAGTTCCTCGACGACGGTATCGGCCAGGAAATCGCGCTCGTCATGAAGAAAATAGCCAAGAATCCGGAAAGTTATCCTCTCAGACTGCGCCTCGCGCAGCTCCAGGAAGAGCGCGGCGAACTCACCAACGCCGTCGAAACCATGGAAACCTGCCTGAAAAGCAATCCCCAGGCGCCGGAAGTCTTCCTGTATCACGGGGCTCTCCTCCGCAGATCCGGACAGCCGGACAAAGCCCGCGAAGCCTTCCAGAAAGCGCTTTCGATGAACCGGTATCTCGCGAAGGCATACTACCAGCTGGGCAGTCTCGAACGCGCCGAGCGGCGCATTCCCGAAGCCAGAGATGCCCTGCAGAAATGCATCCAGCTCACGCCCGACGATCCATACGCGCATTACCAGCTGGGCATGGTGTATCGCGAACTGGGCGAACTTCAGCTCGCGCAGCTCGAGCTCAAACGCGCCTGCATGCTGCATCCGTCGGATTCGTACGGGCACAGCCAGCTCGGCCAGATCTTCCAGACAACCCGCCAGTGGGACCAGGCCGTTCTCGAATACTCGCAGGCGCTCAGCCTCAAGACGAACGACCCCTACGTGCTCGAAAGGCTCGGCGAGGTCATGATCGAAAAGCGCGAGTTCGAACGCGCCGCCGAGCTGCTCCAGGAGGCCCTGTCGCACCAGTTTCACCCCGACACCCGCACGATGATCAAGCTGGGAAAGGTTCTCCAGCTTCTCGGACGCACGCGGGACCTCGCAACGCAGATGGAGGAAGTGCTTCGCCTTTCCCCGGGAACCCCGGATGCGATGTTCCTGCTTGCCCGGGCCCATATCGCCGAGCACGACCACGTGCGCGCCGTCTCGGTTCTGAAGAACCTGCTCGAGATCGCGCCTGACAACGCCGACGCCTGGCTCGAACTCGGCAAGCTGCATCAGGCGCAGGGCAAGGAAGACGATGCCATCGCCGCTTTCACCAAGGCCTCGCCCAATGCCCCCGACCAGGCCGGCGTCTGGAACACGATCGGCGTGCTACTCTCGAACCGCAAGGACTACACCGAGGCTCTCAATGCCTTCCGGAAGGCGCTCAGCTACGATTATTCCGATGTACAGATCCAGAACAACCTGAAGACCGTCCAGAAGAAAATCGAGTCGAACTGCCGGCGGGTCATCGAGACTGCGGAAGAAGCCCTCGCCGAGGATTCCGGAAAACTCAACTCGTATCTGCAACTCGGCCTCGCCTATGAGATGATCGACCGGCCCGACGAGGCGATGATGGCGTATCAGCGGCTGCTCTCGATCAAACCTGACTCGATCGAGGGGCTGCAGGCGTATGCCGACCTGCTCAAGCGGCGCGGGAAGCTTCGAATGGCCATGCGGTGCTACCGCGAGATCCTCAAGATCCGGCCCGACCACGCGGATGCCCGACTGCACCTGGTTCGCGGCCATCTCGCGCTCGGCTTCGTCAATGAGGCCCTGCGGCACGCGGTCGTCGCGCAGAAACTCCTGCCGGACGACCCGCGCGTGCATTTCCTGCTCGGGAAGATCTACTTCGCCAAGGGGCTCGCGCCGCGCGCCCTGCGCGAATTCTCGATCGTAGCCAACTCGTCGAAGTCCGACCCGGACATGATCAGCTGGGCGGAGCTGATGCGACGGCGGCTGCAGAAGAAGTCATGAAACTTCGACTCTTCCGGCGAAACACCGTGCTTCCGCCGCGGGCGGCGGTGGGTCTGCTGCTGCTGACACTTGCGGGCCACGGGGCGGCGGCGCTCGAGCAGCCCCAGTTCGAAGACCCGACTCAGCGGCAGGCAACGCTGCGCGAGATACTGACAGGCCAGCAGTCACGGCCGCGCGCCGACACCTATTACCTGATGGCCCTTCAGGCTGCACGGAAAGGCGAAGACCAGGAAGCGCTTCGGGCGGTCGAAAACGGTCTCGCCATCGAGCCGCAGAGCATCAAGCTCCGTGACCTGCGCGCGGCCCTCTGGGCCCGCACCGGCCGGCGGAACGAGGCGATCGCGGAGTTCAGACGAATTCTCGCCGCCGTGCCGGACGACACGTATGCGAAGGAGTCCCTTCGGGCCCTTCTGCCGCGCCCGGTCGCTCCTGTCATCACCAGTCGCATCAAGGCCCCGGCCCGCCAGGCTCCGCCGGTTTCCCCCGTATCTGGCCCGTCTGACGCAAAGGGCAGCGGGAAAGGCGGGGAAGCCGCGGCTGCTCCGCAGGCGAGGATTCTCGATTCGGAATACTTCGAACAGGCAAAGCAGAAGCAGCGCTGCGAGCAGGTGATGACCTCGATCAAGCATGCACAGGACATCTACGCCCAGGACCACAAAGATGCGAAAGGGAAATACGATCCGAAGGTTCTCGTCGATGCGAAGCTGCTGACGGCTATACCGACCTGCCCGGAAGGCGGGACTTTCGAATGGGCCGGCGACGGCCCGACGTGCAGCAAACACGGCGCGTTCGCGACTGTCCAGGCCGAGGTGAAGACGGTATTCACCGATTTCAACCGCGCCATGCAGGCCAAGCTCGGAAGAAACTACCCCGAGGCTCTCAAGGGATTCGAGCAGGTCGTCATCGCCTATCCGCGATGGGCCGAAGCGCATTTCCAGCTCGGCGACACGCTGTTCAGGACCGGCGAGGACAGACAGGCCATCGAGCGCCTGAAAACCAGCCTCCAGCTTGCTCCCGGAAATCCCGACGCATCGCTTCTGCTGGCAAACCTGTATTTCAAGATCGGCCACAAGGAAGCGGCACTCAAGCTTCTGGATGGTGTCTCGAAGAAACTCCCCGGAACGGTGTACGGGCTCGCCGCACGAAGCATAGCTGGATCTATACGTGCGGGACGAAACTATTATCAGATATTCCCGCCGGATTGAAGGGCGTTCGGCACGCACCATGGAATGAAACGGCAGTGAAAGCATGATCAGACCGGTAAAACGTCTTGGAGTTCTTTGCCACCCGACACGCGAGTCGGTTCCACCCCTGTTGCGTTCGATTCTGGAGTGGGCCGAGAAGCGTCAGATCGATGTAAAGCTCGACGAGACGATGGCGAAACGCATCAGAAAGCCGCGCCTCGGTGTTCCTCGATCGGAAATGGGCGGGCTCGTCGACATGGTCGTCGTGCTGGGCGGCGATGGATCGATTCTCGAGTCGGTGCGCGCGTTCGCCGCCGATGGTTTGCCAGTCGCCGGCATAAATCTCGGCCATCTCGGCTTTCTGACGCTCGGTGAGGCAAAGCAGGCCGAGGCGATTCTTGAACGGCTCAGGCTCGGAAAATACCGGATCGAGAACCGGATGATGCTGAAAGCCGTCGTTTCAAGGAACGGGCACGAGGTGTTTCGCGGCATCGCCCTGAACGACGCCGTCATCGTCAAAGGCCCGATTCTGCGCGTCATCGACATCGACGTCTCGATTTCGGGCACCCATATCACCTCGTTCAGAGGCGATGGCGTGCTCTTCTCGACGCCGACCGGTTCGACCGCCTATGCGCTCTCCGCCGGGGGGCCGATCGTGCCGCCGTGGGTGAACGCCCTTCTCATCTGCCCTCTTCATTCGCATACCCTGAACACGAGACCGGTCATTACCTCCGACCAGGAAATCCTGTCGGCGAAAGTCTCGGCGACGCATTCGACCATCGATCTCGTCCTCGATGGCCAGGAAGGGTTCGGGCTTCAGACAGGCGACGAGATACAGGTGACGCGAGCTGTCGAGACAGCCCGGATCGTCGTATTCGATACTCGCAACTTCTTCCAGGTGCTTCGCAAAAAAATGCAGTGGGGCCATTGAAGGCAACCACATGATGCGGGTGAACTCACGAAAGGATATATATCAATGAAAATATCTTGGACCATCGCAAAGATCAAATGTGAGGGCTGTGTCGAAAATGTCGCGAAAGCGCTTCTGCTCGTGGATGATATTGGCGGCGTCGAAGTTGACCTGGCCGGAAAATCCGTTACGTTCGAAGCGGCCGACCAAGCCGCCGCAGACGCGGCGAAGCGGGCCCTGACCCTGGCGGGGTATCCTCCGAAGGAATGAGCGGGAATGGGTTGGGGTGTGCGCACGGCGGACACCCGGGAATGAACGAGAGCGGATTGAACTGCGCGCACCTCAGTGCGCGCCTGCGGTGTTTTTTTGGAGTGGTCGCGTATGTTTTGGTTGCGATTTGTCCGGGATTTGCCGGACCGTTTGGGTTTGAGGTTTCGCAACCTGCGATCGAAGGTGGGACGGGCTCGTTGATCGGAACGGTCACGGCGACCGTGGCCGAGGGGCACATGCTGTATCGGGGCCGGTTATCTGCCTCCTCTGTCGGCGGGAACGTGAAGTTGCTTCTTCCTTCGGGACATCGGAAGAAAGACCCGTTCGGGCCGGGCGAGATCGAAATTTTCGATGCCGGTCCCTGGGCGTTCGGCGTTCGGCTCGGCCGTATCACGGCGTCTTCGGAAGCGACCATCGAGCTTGGCTTCCAGGGCTGTTCGACGCTGACCTGCTTCATGCCTGACACGTGGACCTTCGCATGGCCGGTTCCGAATGGACTCGGCACTGCTACGGCAGCGAAAGCTCCAACGACGGTCGCAACTTCGAGCACGAACGCGCCGCCCGCTAGTAATGAGACTGCTCGAGCACTCGGCAGTGTTTCAACTCCCGGGGGCTCGATGGATTTCGGCCGGACGATCCGCGAGCGCGGGCTGCCGTTCGCCATGCTGATGGCCTTTTTCGGAGGTCTGCTCGTCAGCCTGACGCCGTGCGTGTATCCGATGATTCCGATCACCCTCTCGATTATCGGCAGCAGGGATGAAAACCGCACCATCGGCCGCGGTTTTATATTGTCCATACTATATGTAGCCGGTCTTTCGTTGACCTACGCGTTGCTGGGGCTTGCCGTGGCGAGTTTCGGCGCTCATCTTCGCGGCTTCATTCAAGGAGCCTGGTTCCAGGGGGCGATGGCGGTCATCTTCGCTCTGCTCGCCCTCTCGATGTTCGATCTCTTCATGCTCCAGGTGCCCGACGCCGTTCGGCAACGGTTCGCGGGCTTCAGAAGTGGCGGTATGGCCGGGGTGTTCGTGACCGGCATGGTCTCTGGGCTCATGGCATCGCCCTGCGTCGCCGCGCCGCTCGCCGGCATTCTCGCCTTCATCGCCTCGACGGGAAGCGCCCTTTTCGGCTTCATGCTGCTGCTGGCGTTCGCCTGGGGCATGGGGCTGCTTCTCATCTTCCTTGGCACCTTCTCGGGCGTGGTCAACTCGCTTCCACGCTCGGGAGAATGGATGAACCGGGTCAAGGAGTTCTACGGGTTTCTTCTGCTCGGCGCCGCGCTGTATTTCATCCGCCCGCTCGTCGGCGCCCCACTGGGCGATCTCGGTGTTTCCCTGCTGATGGCGGCATTTGCCGGCTTCATGGGACTTTTCTCGCCACCCACACCCGAGGCTCCTCTCGGTGAGCGTGTCCGCAAGAGCATCGCCGTCGTCGGTCTGGTCGTGGCCTGCACATTCGCCGTAAGTTCCGCGGCACGCTGGGGCGGCCTCTGTTTCCCGGTTCCCGGCACCGATCGCGCGCTGGCGGCAGGCATGGCGATGACGCCCGAGGGCCTCTTCCCGCGCTGGTATTCGAATTTTCCCGATGCGCTTGCAGACGCCCGGAAGAGCAACCGCCCGCTATTCGTGGATTTCCGGGCCGACTGGTGCTCGATCTGCCGCGAACTCGAGGAAAACGTATTTCCCCATCGCAGCGTGGCACCCCTGCTGGCGGAATATGTCCTCGTCCGCATCGACGCGACGGAGAACGAAGGGGCGGCGGCCGAACTTCTGAAACAATACTCGGTCATAGGCCTGCCGACGCTGCTCCTGCTGCGTCCCGACGGCACCGAACGCGAAGATCTCCGTATCGTAGGCGACATACGCGCCGCCGACCTGGCCGCCACCCTCGAAAAAGGCCTCCGCTGAATGAATTACTGCTTCATGCTGAAAAGACAACGAACCACAGAGTCACAGAGACGCAGAGAATGGAAAAATTTCTTTGGAACTCTATGCCTCTGTGTCTCAGTGGTGAAGCATTTTGTATATCGGTGATGAATCGTAAAGGGAGGATATATCGATGAACTGCCCGTATTGCGGTTCTCCGATTCCGTCGGGTGATGTGAACATTGTCAGGCTCGTCGCCAAATGCAAATCATGCAACGAGGTGTTCGCTTTCGGTGACGAACTTGGCGCGAAAACGGCGAATTCCGGCTCGTCCGGGTTCGCAACCACCTCCCTCGAACCGCCGCCGATGCCCCCGGGCCTCCAGACGGCGCTCGTTGGCGACACGCTGCATATCCGCTACAAGTGGTTCAAGCCGGCGATCCTGTTCCTGATGTTTTTCGCCATCGCCTGGGACTCGTTTCTGCTGTTCTGGTATGGGGCCGCCCTGTTCGTGCCGGGACCGGGCAAGATCATCATGCTGGTCTTCCCGATCGCGCACCTGGCCGTCGGTGTCGCCATCACCTACGCCGTGCTCTGCGGCCTCTTCAACACGACAACCATTTCGATCAGCCGCGGCGCCCTGGGCATCCGACACGCACCCTTTTCCTGGGGCTTCGGCAACAAGCTGGTACAGGTCGAACAGCTCGACCAGCTCTACTGCCGCAGCGAAACGACCCGGAGCAAAAACGGCAGCTCGACCTCCTACTCCCTGCACGCCATCCTGACCGACGGCAAGCGCATCGACCTGATCACGAAACTTGACGACCACGACCTCGCCACCTGGCTCGAGTTCGCCATCGAAAAACACCTCGGCATCGAAAACCGCCCCGTCCCCGGCGAAATGTCGAAACGCGCCTGACCGTCCAACGCACCACAGAGCAACTAGGGGGCAGATGCTGAAATTACCTTTTTCCCATGTCTGATTGGGTCAAATCCAATCACAGATATTGCGCCACAAGGACGAGTTTCAAACCATTTGAGGCGCATCGCGATCCCCTCTGGATAGCTCTCTGTGGCTCTGTCTTGCATTATTGATTCCCGCACAACAAAATCAAAATTGTGCGTTCCTGCTTGTGCTGAGCCTGACGAAGCAAGAGAGGCACTCGCCACCGGCACATCCCTTTTTCATTGCTGGTATAATTGTTTTCGTGGTATTTTTCGTCAACTTTTTTGATTCTGCTTATTTCAGAATTAAATACCAGTCGAACGAAGAAATGATATCTATATGAAGCAGTATATTCGTACGTTATATTCTCCCTCCGGTACCCTTGGCCGGCTGGCATTCGACATCGTTGTCGCCAATGGAGGTATGTTTTTGGGAACGATGTTTTCCGTCGTTCTCGCGATCGTCCGCTTCCCATCGATTTCCCAGGAGTATTTTTGGGAGATGTTTGTCGGCAGATGGATGTTCAGCATTCCGTTCGTTTCCCTTGCGTGCGCCATCAGCTTTCCGCTTTCGGGTATCTACGGCATCGATCTTCGCGGGAAATACCGCGATATCGCAGTCCCCATGTTTACTGCTCTCGTTGGCGCGCTCTCCATCCATGTATTCCTCGTATACGCTCTTGCTATAATGATTCCACGAAGTCTGATGACCACGGGCTGGCTGTGTACAGCCCTTCTGGCGGTCGGAGGCCGGATCGGCCGCAGTTGGTTCGTGAAGCGATTTCGCATCATTCGTGCAGATTCACGGCTTGCACGAATCGACAGCATGTTGACCTTGGCGTCCCAGGAAGAAGGGTGGCTGCCCCCCGACAGTCCCCACGCCAAGGCCCCTTGGCCGCATTTCGAAAAGGACGAGATCCTGGCCGCCGCGACCATTCTCGAATCCGGCAAGGTCAACCAGTGGACAGGCCACGAGGTCGTCGCGTTTCAGGACGAGTTCAAGGCGTTCTGCGGCAGCCGGCATGCCATCGCCCTCGCAAACGGGACCGTCGCCCTCGATCTCGCGTTCCATGCGCTCGGGTTCCAACCCGGCGATGAGATCGTCGTGACGCCGCGCACGTTCATTGCCTCGGCCGGAAGTGCCGTTCTCGCAGGACTCAAGCCGGTTTTCGCCGATGTAGACAAGGACAGCCAGAACATCACCGCCGAAACGATCGAACGCGTTCTCAGCCCGAAAACCCGGGCCATCATCACGGTGCACCTGGCCGGCTGGCCCTGCGACATGGATCCCATCCTGGATCTGGCGAAGTCCCGCGGCATTGCCGTCATCGAAGATTGTGCACAGGCGCACGGTGCCCGGTATCATGGCCGTTCGGTCGGTTCCTTCGGAACTCTCGCAGCGTTCTCCTTCTGTCAGGACAAGATCATGACCACCGGCGGCGAGGGCGGCATGCTCCTCACAGACCAGGAATCGCTCTGGAAGAAAGCCTGGATGTACAAGGATCATGGCAAGAACCCGGACAAGGTTTTCCAGAAGAGCTCCACCCCAGGCTTCCGCTGGGTTCACGACTCGTTCGGAACCAACTGGCGGCTGACCGAGCTCCAGGCAGCTCTCGGCCGCGTTCAGCTGCGTAAACTTCCGGACTGGGTGGAGGCCCGCAGACGTCACGCCGCCATTCTTCAGGAGCGTTTCAGGAAGATATCCGCCTTCCGCCTCACGACGCCGCCGGGTGACACGTATCATTCCTATTACAAATACTATATTTTCGTGAGGCCGGAAGCCCTGAAGACCGACTGGAACCGCGACCGCATTCATTCGGCCCTTCTCGATGCTGGAGTGGCCTGTTTCAGTGGCAGCTGCAGCGAGATCTATCTCGAAGAGGCCTTCGCCGCAGGCAGTCTCCGGCCGAAGGAACGTCTCCCGGTCGCCCGCGAACTGGGCGAAACCAGCCTGATGTTCCTGGTCCACCCCACCCTGACCGACGACGACATGCATGCCACCGCCGGCATCGTCGACCGCGTCATCTCCAGCGCCACCCGTTAAAACCGGCAGGAAAAACGGGTCACAGAGGCACTGAGATAAAATAGTATCATATTGTATAACACTTCAGGATTTATAAAGGGATCCCTCTGTGCCTCAGTGTTTCCGTGGTTCGTTGTATCTTTTCCGTTCTTAGAGGCCGGTTGGGAGATCGATGAAGACGTGCTCGAGGTTGAACTTCTTCGCGAGCACCTCGCCGATTGCCCTTGCGCCAAATGTCTCAGTCGCATAGTGGCCCGCAGCGAACATGTGAATCCCCCGATCCCGGCATGTGGGAACGGCCTGATGGATAACCTCGCCGGTGATGATCGCATCGACCTTCCCGTCTGCAACTGCTGCATCGGAAACACTGCTCCAGCCGCCGCCCGAGACGATGCCGATCGTCGAAATCTTCTCGGCCCCGAAGGCGAGATGATGAGCGACAGGGCCCACGACTTTCACGATGCGCTTTTTCAGCATTTCCGGCGTGAGAGGTTTCGAGAAGCGAGCGAGCACACCGACCTTCTGGTTCATGAAGTCACCAAATGGCTCGACGACTTCTGCCCCGAGCAGGCGGGCGAGAATCGGATTGTTCCCGAGCTCCGGATGCATGTCGAGCGGCAGATGCAGACCATAAAGATTGAGATTTCCCGAGGACATGATCTCGACGAGCCTTCTCGCAAACCGGTCAATCCTTTTCCACTCGCCCCCCTTCCAGAACAGGCCATGGTGCACGAGCGCAAAATCGGCTTCGGCGCTGACGGCCGCGCCGACGAACTCGGCCGTCGCATCGACGCCGGTCGCGATCTTCGTGACGATTTCCGAGCCCTCGAACTGGAGGCCGTTATATGACACATCCGCCGTCATCGAAATCTTGAACGTTTCTTCCAGAAACCGCAAGAGCTCGCTCCGTGCAACCCCCTCGATTCTGCGCTTCATAGATATCTCCAATGATAGATAAGATGACTCGTCTTCCGATGAGCTTCACCTGGGAAAGGCCTCAAGACTGGGGCTTTGCGGGGCAACCGATGACCGTGACACCATCCGCGACATCCATCGTGAC
>DAOSOK010000044.1 GCA_035373905.1 Candidatus Ozemobacteraceae bacterium
TTTTCAGCGTTTATCGATGTTTCAAGCTGGAAATCAGCTTATCCGAATACACATGATTCGACCGACGAAGGCTCGTTCGTTGCCCATTTTCTCGGCCGCCTGCCGATCACCCTCATCCGGGCACCATCATCGTTCAGGCAGCACTCGAGAATGACCTTCTGATGATTGCCGACGGTCACCGACCACCTGCGCCCCGGGGTTTCGACATCCGGGAGTCCCAACTGGATCGGCACGCAGCAACTCCGGATCCTTGCACCATCTTCGCTCAGGACATCCAGCACCCGCTCATGGACAGTCTTTCGCTTCCCAGGCAGCATTGCAGCCAATTCCCGCTCCTTCATCCCGGCACACTCGCGGCACCACATACACATTCCGGGCGATACAGCAATATAGAGGCATCTTTACAAGATCACCTCATGCCGGCGACAAACCATGGCGTTGTCGGGCAACATTCATCGCGCTTCGACAGGCTCAGCACGAACGGGAACGCGAAACCGGCTGGACCTAGCGCTTGTCTCCGGGAACATTCTCCGCGGGAGCGAGCAGGCGGCGGGCTTCCGTCGCATGGAGGCCGGCCGGGAAGTCGTCGAGGTAGAAGGCGATGTCCCGGGGTTGGCGACCGCTCGACTCGGTCCAGGCCCAGGAGATGTCGTCGTGGAGGGAGGCGATGTCGGCGCGAAACGCGCCGTTCGGCATCAGGCGAAGGTATTTCTCAATTGCGGATTTGGCTTTCCAGAGGGCCATTTCGGACGCTTTTCCCGACGGGCCCGGCATGCGCGCGGAGAGCGCCTCTTCGTAGATTCGTCGGGCCCACAGCTCGTCGAAGGCTTTGTCCTTGTGCCAGCCCAGAGGCGCATGGGTGGCATATCGATAACACTGGTGGGTGGTCGGATAGGCGTTCACGTTGTACCAGAGGTCGCGCTCCGTCAGGAGCATCTGGAGAAGCCAGGCCAGGAGGCCGATCAGCAGGCCGAGCCGCATCGCGAGGGGCCAGCGGCGGGGAAGCGGCGACGCAGGACGGGCGGCGGCTTCAGCGAGAAGGGCTGGCCAGGCGGCGCTCGGATCCGGCTCGGCAGAAGATGCCTGACCTCGGGGAGGAGCATCGGAATCACGTTCAAGACCGGCGGCGCGCTGAAGGTATTCGAAGACCAGATTGCCTTCGATGGAATTCCAGCAGATGAACTCGGAGCCAACCTTGAAGGACAAGCGGTGTTCGCGCCACTTGCGACCGGTCTTTTTGTCCCGGTGTTCGTAAATCGTGACGGTTGCCTTCCGGACGTCGGCGACCGGGTAGAGTTCCACAAGATCGTCCTCGTTTTTCATATATGCGACGATATATGGTGTCGCGACGACCGAGCGGGGCACCTGCCGATGACGGTGAAGATGCAGCAGATATCTTCCCGTCAGGATCAGCCAGGATCCGAGCATGGAGACGGCGATCATCACACCGGCCCAGCCGCCGTACAGTTCGCGCTCGACACCGGCAACAACGAGCACTCCGACGATCAGCAGGCCGCCCAGGCAGATCGCCGACACCGCCTTGTGCCAGACGAGATCTTCGTAGATCCGCACATACCAGGTTTTCGAGCGGGCGCCCCGCAGGGCAGCCAGGAGTTCGTCACGGACAGGAACGGGAAGATCACGAAAGGGAAGCTTCATGGCGACTCCTTCTCACTCGATGAACCGGAATGCCGCATTGTCTCTTATACGCAGTATACTCCGCAACGCGAGAACGCGTATACCATCGATTATTCTTCGCAAGGCTGGAGGGTTATTGAGTCCTGCATATCAAAAACCAGCTTCGCGTCTCCGTTCGTGCTGAGCTTGTCGAAGCACGAACAGCCACTTGCAGATGATTCCTCATTTCGCCCTTCGACAGGCTCAGGGCGAACGGGTGGCTTTCATTATGCAGGAATCAATAAGAGGCTGTGTGGAAAATCGGTTCCGGTCATCCTGATGGTTGATATCGAACTCCTCGAGAAAGGGCGGGCTTGAAACCCGACCCTCCATCAGCACCAGTCTGGCGCGGTCCCCAACCCTGGAAATGGAATCGGGTACCCCGTTCATCGCGGGTTTTCCCGCCAGAGCGGGCGGGGTGCGGAATTTTTCCGGGGAAAATTCTTCGATTTTATTGACACGGAACAGGGGCTGTGGTAGGATATTTCCCGTCTTTCCGACTGTTTGCCGGCGTAGCTCAGCGGTAGAGCAACTGATTCGTAATCAGTAGGTCGTAGGTTCAATCCCTATCGCCGGCTTTCTTTATCCCTCCTGAAGGGGTGACGATCTTTCGCAGGTTTGATCATGGACAGCAAGATCATCGGTAACAGCAAGGCGATCCGTGAGGTGCTGGGCCTGATCGACAAAGTGGCCCAGAGTGACGTCACTGTACTGATCACCGGCGAAAGCGGTACCGGCAAGGAGATGGTGGCACAGAGCATTTTCCGCGCCAGCGGCCGCCGGGCGAAGCCGTTCATCACCCTCAACTGCGCGGCCATCCCATCCGAGCTTCTCGAGAGCCAGATGTTCGGCCACGAGCGCGGCGCGTTCACGGGCGCGGTCGGTCGTCAGGAAGGATGCTTCGAACGGGCCCACACGGGCGGCCTGTTCCTCGACGAAGTCGCTGACATGGCGCTCATGACCCAGACGAAACTGCTTCGGGTGCTCCAGGAGCAGGAATTCGAGCGTATCGGCGGCAAGGAGACCATCAAGGTAGATGTACGGATCATCGCTGCGACGAACAAGAACCTGCTTGAGGAAATCAAGCGGGGACGTTTTCGCGAAGACCTGTATTACCGGCTCAACGTCGTCGAGATCCGCATTCCGCCGCTTCGCGACCGCATGGAGGACCTCGCCCCGCTCGTCGGTTTTTTCCTCGGCGAGTTCACGAAGAAGTACAACAAGGCGGGTCTTGCGATGAGCGACGAAGCGATGCGGGTCCTCTCGTCCTACGAATGGCCGGGAAACATCCGAGAGCTGAAGAACGTCATCGAGCGCTCGATCGTGCTTTCCCGGGGCCAGGTGATCGAGCCGGAAGACTTTCCGGAAAAGCTGCGCCAGCAATCGCCCTCATTCGGAGATCACCAGATGCGGGAAGAGCAGATCATGACCCTCGAAGAGATGGAGCGGATGTACGTCCGCAAGGTCTTGGAATACACCGGCGGCAACAAACTGCAGGCGGCGCGACTGCTGAACATCGATCCGAAGACGCTCCGCACCAAGCTCGCCGATTCCGATTCGCACACGTGACGAAAAGAAGGCGCTGAAGCAGCATGGCATCAGTGAAAATGATCAACAAGATGGAAGTGATGGTGGAACAGGCCGTCAACGCTGAGCTTGCCCGCCGAAACGAAATCTGCGGCTGCGAACGGTGCAAAAGCGACATGATCGCCCTCGCGCTGAACACACTTCCCTCACGATATGTCGTGACATTATTGGGAGAAGCTGTTACAAATGTAGACTTGGAGTCAAGTCAGTGGAAAGCTGATATCATGATGGCGGTCTATCGGGCCATCGAAATCGTCCGAGGTCGCCCCCGGCACTGAGCCGGGAATGGCCCGGAAGGGTCAACCAAATTACGTGGAGGGGAACCAATGACCGACAAGAAGAACGGAACGACCAAAGAGAAGCTGACGTTCGAACGCTCTGAAGCCTCGAAAGGCTTCGTCGTGCTCAAGTTGATCGGCGACCTGGACATGTGGACGCTGCCGCTCGCCAAGGAGCGGATCAACGGCCTCGTTCAGGAAGGCAAGGTCAAGATCGTGCTCGACCTCGAGCGCATGAACTATATCGACTCGTCAGGTCTCGGTTTCTTCATCGGCTCGCTCAAGAAGCTTCGCGATGCGGGTGGCGACCTGATCCTGATCAACCTCAACGCGTATATCTACGGCATTTTCAAACTCATCCAACTTCAGCACATCATCCAGACCTATGACAGTCTGGAAGAAGCCTCAAAGCACTTTTGAGCATTTACCGCAAGGAGTAACCCCATGAAGGCCAAGATCCATCCCGATTACAACAAGATCAACGTGACCTGCGCGTGCGGCAATTCGTTCGCCTCCGCTTCAACGGCGAAGGAGCTGAAGGTCGAAGTCTGCTCGTCCTGCCATCCGTTCTTCACCGGCCAGCAGCGCTTCCTCGACACGGCCGGCCGCGTCGAGCGCTTCCAGGCGAAGATCGAGCAGCACAAGAAGGTCGCCGCCGAAGCCGAGGCCAAGAAAGCCGCCAAGAAGGGCACCGCGAAGGCCAAGGCCGCTCCGGCCGCCGAAGGCGTCCCCGCCTCCGAGAAGTAACCATCACGCCGCCCGTCAGCCGCGAGGTTGTCGGGTGTCACGCCGCGCACCCGGAAAGGTCCTCCACGTCCTTTCCGGGTGTCGGTACGCCCGGTGCGGTTCCCGGCGCAGTCAGGTCACGCGCATGAAACTCGTCCTGCTCAGGCACACCCCCGACCCCGATCTGCTCGTGGCCCTCGCCGCGCGGCGATGCTACTCGTGCCGCACCGCCGAGGCCATCGAGGAGCGGCTCGGCGAGACCGAGATCGACCAACTGCTCGAGAAGCTGCGGCTCAGAAACCACCTGTCGCCCTTCGAGCACGTCACGTTCACGTTCAGCGTCGACGGCGTCTCGCGGGCGCTGTCTCACCAGCTCGTGCGACACCGCATCGCCTCGTATTCGCAGGAAAGCCAGCGCTACGTCGAGTACACGAAGCTGCGCGAGCTGCCGTACGTCGTGCCGCCGACGGTCGCGGCGAACCCGGAGGCGGCAAAGCGATTCGCGGCCGTCACGGAAGAGGCGCTGAAGGGCTATCGCGAGTTGCTGGAACTGGGCGTGCCGGCCGAAGACGCCCGCTACCTGTTCCCGAACGCCGTCGAGACCAAGCTGGTCTACACGATGAACGCCCGCAGCCTGTTCAACTTTTTCGAACAGCGATGCTGCCGCAAGGCTCAGTGGGAAATCCGCATCCTGGCCGAGGCGATGCTCCGCGAGGTGCGGAAAGTCGCGCCGCGCATCTTCCGGCACGCCGGCTCCCCCTGCCACGACCGGGAACGCCCCTACTGCCGCGAAAACGACCAGACCTGCCCCAACTACAAGCTCGTCGAGCGCTACCTGAAAGCCCGCTGCAGTGCCTTCGAAGACCCCGCCTGAGCGCCTCGGGGAACTCCGCCGCGAGATCGATCTGATCGACGCGCAGATCGTCGCCCTGCTCGACCGTCGCGCTGAAACGGCGCTTCAGATCGGCGCCTGCAAGAAGGAAGCCGGCATCCCCTTTCCTCTCGACGCGGCACGCGAGGCAGAGGTGCTCAACCGAGTCGGACGCGCCCGCCGGGGGCCATTTCCAGAAAATACATTGATCGATATTTATAAAGAGATCGTAGCCGCCTGCAGGAACCTTCAGACTCCCTGACGGCGCGGGCGCATTCTCGAGAAGAGGCTGACCATGGGAACGATCCCGTTCTTTTCCCCCGATCCTGAGCTGTTCCGAGAATTCGCGGCCCTTCTCCCGGCCGATCTGGCCGAGTATTTCGATCTCGCCCATCTCGACACGCCCGCACGGGCGAACGAGTTTCTCAGTCTCGAATTTCCCGAACTGGTCGTCATCGACTTTCGCGATCCGGCTGCCGGGGGGATGGAGATTCTGGCACACCTCCGCAGCGATCCCTGGATGCTGTCCTGCGGCATTCTCACCATCCAGCAGCGCGTAAACACGGCGGCTGAGGTCCCAGAGCTTCAGGCAGCCAATTTTCTGGTCGGGCTTCCGCAGGGACGTCTCGCCGACCTGGTGCCGCGCATCCTCCGCATCCTCCATCAGAACGCCGGCATGCTGGTCCAGCGATTCGTGGCTCTCGACCTCGCCGCGACGCTCGTCGACCAGTTCAGCATCGAGAACGAGCCGCTGGTTGCCATGTGCCACGCCAACATGATCGTGAACTATCTCTACAACCTTCACCGGATCTCGGATAAAACGAAGCTCGAGCTGACGCTGGTTTTCACGGAGCTGATGCAGAACGCGATCGAGCATGGAAACTGCGGCATCAGTTACGCGGAAAAGACCGCGTGGCTCGAGAACGGAGGCGACATCCAGGAGCTGATTGACCGGCGGTGCGAAGACCCGGCGATCGCCTCCCGTCGCGTGCGGTTCGAATACGAGGTCACCGCCCCGTTCACCTCCTTCCTGATTGCCGACGAAGGAGCCGGTTTCGACTGGCAGAACCGTCTCGAGGGCTCGGAAGGCGGCACCGGCCTGCAGCTTCATGGGCGGGGACTTCAGATGGTGAAGCAACTCGTGCAGGATCTCGAGTTCAACGAACCCGGGAACGAAGTCCGGTTCAAAGTTCCTCACCAGATCGCCGTCGCGAATATGGCTCCCGGCCTGTTTCGGAACCGATGCCCTATCGTGTTCACCCCCGGGGAAACCGTCTTTCGGGAGGGCGAACCATCAGATAGTTTATACTATATTATGAAAGGCCGTTTTTCGGTGAACGTGCATGGAAAGACCGTCGCGACGCTCGGCCCGGCGGACCTGTTCGTCGGGGAAATGTCCTTCCTGCTGAACCGCCGCCGGACGGCCACCGTCACGGCGGAAACGGCCGGAAGCCTGCTCAGCATCTCGCGACGGGAGTTCGTCGAAGCCATCCGGGAAAAGCCGCAGTATGCGCTGGTTCTCTCCCGGCTTCTCGCGCAGCGCCTGGAGCGCCAGAATCAGCATCGGGCGGACGTGTGAGCTCCCACCGTCCGGCGATCAATCCGAGGGCAGCCCCCTTTCGGCTGCATCCATGCTGTCCAGCATCGCTCGGGAGTCCCGGATACAATCACCGATGAACGACAGTCCGAAGGCTTCCTCGCGTTCATTGAAGGAATACGGAAGAAACCCTTCGAAATTCAACCGGTCACCCTCTTCGATCCAGTTCTTCGAGCATCGGATATATCCTTTCCTGATCGCCCGCTCGTAAATGTGTTTCGTCCCTTTCGGGACGAAATGTTCTATGCAGGAAGTCTGCTTCTGAAGGGGAACTTCACTCATTTCCTGGTAACAATGCTTGAACCGGCACAGAACGGACTCGAACAACGCTTCCTTGTCCAAGGCGGTCAGTTCAGGCCGATTTCCGGCATTCAGAAGGTTCTCATACTGTTTCTCGAGCCTCGCAAGCGCTGCTTTCGCGCGATTCAGGCTCACCCGTAGCACAACCATGCGTTTTTCCTATATGGCATAATATATCCGAGGCATTTCGTGAAGTCGTGTCGACACGGTCATCGTGCGTGGGTGTACTCACGGCAGCGGTCGCAGACGATCGGGGCGCCGGGCAACGGGACGCCGCCCCGGAAGATGGCTCTCGCCCGTTGATACTTCACGCTATTGAATATGGCGCGGATGGTCTCGCGGTTCGCGTTTCCGAAATCGTCGCTCGTCTCGAACGTGCGGCAGCAGGGAGCCACCCCGCCGTCGGGATTCACGGTGATCGTTTCGTAGAGCCAGAAACACGCGTGTTCCGACAGAGGCTTCTCGGGGGAAAACTCGTACCGGTACGGCGTGCGCGCATCCGGCAGCCACGCCCGTTCGGGGCCGGGCGCGCGGCCGGTCCAGGGCGAGTCGGCCAGCTCGAGGGGCATGAACCGCACGCGGTCGACGCCGGTTTTCGACGCGAGATCGGTGATGCGGTCGAGCTGGTCCTGGTTGTAGGCGGTGACCAGCGACTGCCACTCGACGCGCAGGCCGGTGCGACCCTGGCGCTGCCTCTCGGCGAGCAGGAAGCGGATGTTCTCCATCGCCCGGTCGAACGAGGCGCCGATGCGGTAGCGACCGTAGGATTCGGCGTCGTAGCCGTCCATCGAGATGATCAAGTAATCGAGATTCGAATCGAGCAGTTCGAGCGCCTTTTCCCGGCCGAGCAGCTGGACGTTGGTACTGAGGTTCGTGGCCAGGCCGCGCCGGTTGGCCTCGCGGATCATGTCGAACAGGCGGGGGTTCAGCAGGGGCTCGCCCCAGTTGAAGAACCAGATCCGGATCGCCCAGGGCGAGAGTTCGCGCAGAACCTTGAGATACAGGTTCCAGGGCATGTCGCCTTTCGGGCGGCCCTTCAGGCCGAGGCCGGTCGGGCACAGCGGGCATCGCAGGTTGCACCGGTTCGTCGGGTCGGTGACGAGCACGTACGGATACCCTGGCACGGTCAGGGTTCTGAACCTGGCGCACAGCTCGTTGACGAGAAAATTGAACCACCGCGCAGGCGTGGGATTCTTCGTGACGATCTGGAAATGTCGCTTCATGTCTTCCAGCCGGTCACGCCAGGTGCCGATCCAGTTCCAGGTCACGGCTCGCTCCTTTCCGCCGATGCAGGTGCGCCCATTATACCCGATCAATTCCGGGGACGTGATACCAAACTCAATTTCAGTGACGTGATATCAAGACACCTATTGAGTCCTGCAGAATGAAAACCAACCGTTCGCCCTGAGCCTGTCGAAGGGCGAAATGAGGAACCATCGGCAAGTGGCTGTTCGTGCTTCGACAAGCTCAGCACGAACGGAGACACGAAGCTGGTTTTTGATATGCAAGGCTCAAAAAATCCATGAATCATGGGAGAAAAGCATTGAATCTCTCTGACACGGTCTCTTTTTCTGAATTCGATATCACGTCCCCCGAATTCGCGGTTATGGGGATTTCCAGGTTAGGAGGGCGCATTGGGGGTCGGAATAGACGGGGGTGAGGCACTTTTGGAAGAATTCTTCCTGGATTTTTCGGAAGCCTTCGCTGTCGATGTTCGCATACAGGGCGGCTGCGTGCCGGGGGAGATAGATGTAGGCGATGCCCTGTTCCTTCAGCAGGCGCTCGGCTTCGGCGGCCGAGCCGCTCCTGTACAGGAAATTGATGAAGTGGTGCGGAAGAAGGCCCGTCCAGAGGTGCGGTCGGCGGAGATGGTAGGTGCGCTCCTCGAGCAGGACGAGAATCTTTCCTTCACCGGTCAGGTGACGATTCGCCCAGTCGAAACAGGCGTAAAAAGGGAATTTCGAGGCGAGGAACCGGTCGGCCGGCATCGCCCCGGACACGGCGGGTTCGACGCGTGCAATCCGGTTCAGCCCGTACGAAGCCGTCCAGGTGCAGGACACGATCCCGAGAAGCATCCAGAACGCAAGTCGGCGGGGAGGCAATGCGAAGACCATCAAGGGAGCCGCCCAGGCCAGAAGCGCAACGAGAGGCAGCAGAAACCTGATCTGGTGGCTTCCCAGCAGCCAGATTCCCAGCAACCACACGGCGCAGGCGAGAATGGCCCGTAAATCGGCCCCGCACTCCTCGCCGAGATCGGAAGAGGTGCGTGCCGGGGTTTCGGATATGCGGAAACCGAAGGCGTGCGAGAGAAGCAGAAGTCCGAACACCAGGACGAGAGGGCTCAACTGCCCGTCAAAATACTTTAGTGGATATATATCAGAGTGAAAGTGACCGTGAATGATGACGTTCCACGGCACAAGCAGGAGGTTTTCTATCTCGTGGCCCATGCCGAAGCGATCGGTGAACGCCTCATACGAGAAGTCGATCAGGTCCTTCGAGCCGGCGGGAAGGCGATCGAACGGCAGGCCGGGAAGCCCGGGCTTTGCCTGAAACACGCCGGAAGCGTGGGGATACAGCGGATTTCCGGTCATGACCAGGTTTCGCCAGTAGAACGGTCCGGCGCCGAGGCCGAGAGAAATCAGCCCCCCGGCCAGCAGAGCGGAACAAGCCTTCCAGGGGATTTTTCCGCGGCGTACAAGATCGTATGCGAGAATCGCGACAACGGGCAGAAGGGCAAGACCGAGATACTTCGTCGCCGGCAGCAGTCCGGCCAGCAGCCCCGCTATACGGCATGTCGAGGCTTCGGAACGGAGTCCGGAAGATCCGAGCAGCGTGAGGATGGCCACGAACACCAGGCACTGGAAAGGTTCGACGTAGGATGAGCCGGCGAGAAATACCAGCTCGGGATTCGACACCCAGGCCAGAAGCCCCACCGTTCCGGAAAGGCCATAGGTTCTCGCCATCAGAAGGCCGGCCCCGGTCAGGAACAGCAGATTGCCGAGACCGCCCAGGAGATCCCCGGTAAGAAGCCGAAGCCAGGCCAGGAAAGCGGCGTGAGCCAGGGGCCTGTAGGTGTTGAGTTGCGGCGACGGCTGCCAGAGCGTTCCGGTTTCGCTGAACTCGCGAATCGCCTGGAGATGATACACATGATCGTCGTGAGCGGTTGAAGGGGCGAGGGCACACACCCCGGCCATGACGCCGAACGCCAGCAGAACGAGCCAGGATGCCCCGTGGATACCCGCAAGAATCGACCCGTTCCCGGCACGGGGAAGGCGGATTGCAGCAACGAGAGGAACGAGCAGGAGCAGAGCGGTTACCGGCCGCAGGAAGCCGAGGGTCAGCAGGGCGACACTGCCCAGGGTCAGCCAGACCAGGCCGACGGAGAATCTCGCGACGGGACATGCCGATGAGGAGCGGAAAAGCGCGAGCACGCCCCTGCCGATCCATTCCATCGTCTGGATGCCCGCGACGCATGCGGCGAACGCGAGGGCGCCCTTTCCCAGGATGTACGGCAGGCCAGACGGGTCTGCCAGCGCCATTCCGAACAGCGGATGCTCATGGGCATAGACCGCCACGATCGCGATGGCAACGACCCCGGAAAACCAGGAAGCCCCTCGCGTGCTCATGGCCGCCCCCCCCCCTGTCCTGCCGCCTTGGCGCGAAGACGCGCCATGAAGGCGTCCCATTTCTGCCGATGGTATCCGCCCGCATCGGGATCATACCGACGCAGGGCCGTTTCGAAGGCCAGCGTCCACTGGTCGCCCGTCGAGCCGAGCGCCCACGGCCGGGGGCCATCGGAAAACACCGGTTCGAGCCGAACGGAGGAGCACAGGTTCAGAGCCGTCCGCCATTCTTCCCGGGCCTCATCCGGCCGGCCCGACGCGGCAAGCAGATCACCGTACCGTTCGATGATCCAGGGGTTCCCCGGGTCGCTCTCTCTCAGTCGCTGCAGCCGCTCGAACGCCGCGTCCGGCGGCAGAAAACCGGTCGAGAGGAAATCGCTTCGGAGGTTTTCATTGTTCTTGCTCCGGCGGACGATCTTTGCTTGTATCTTCGAGTATATATCTTCAAATATTTCTTTTCGGTTCGCTTTCGCCGCCAACTCGAGCATGAACGCGAGGCATCCCATCCCCCAAGACGGATCGGCCATGGGCTCCGAGGGGGGAACGCGAACCAGGTCGAGGAGGTTCCAGGCGTCGCGCGCATGCTCGGGAAAACTCCGGGCCAGCGCGGAGTCGAGTTCTTTCGCCGGAAGCGGGACGCCACGCCGGGCGAGGCATATCCCGATATCCGCGATCATCTGGGCTTCGTAGACGGTTTTCGGGGCGGCCGCCGTCCAGCGTGAAACGAGAAGCGACGTCATCGTCGCGCCGACGGCGGGGTGATCGAGCACGAGCGAAGGGCCCCACCCCCCACGCAGGACCGCCTCCCACGCGGCATCCGTCGCATCCGTCCCCGCGGCGGCACGCGCCAGGGCGAGGCGGGCCCAGCGGATTCCGAGCAGGTCTCGGGGCTCGAGGGAGACGGAGGCGGCGAGGTCTTCGAGCGACTTTACGGGGTGACCGGCCATTTCCCGCAGGCGGCCGCGAAGGAACCGTGGGAGATAGTATCCGGGCCACCCGGCCGCGATATCGTCGAGTTCGGCGAGATCGGCCTCGGACGGCGCCGTTCCCGTGCTCCAGCGGATGAGAAGGCGCTGCAGGCGTATCGCCAGGTCCGTCGGCCTGACGGTCGCGGCCCTGTCGAGGGTTTCGACCCAGGCGGGATTCCGGTTGCCGAGCAACTCGACCGACTGCCGGAACAGAAACGGGGCCCGATGGAGGCTAAAGATGCCATATATCATAATCAATAGTATCCCCGCGAACGACCACGGCACCCACTTTTTCCCGGGAACGGCCTCGTCCGACGAACCGGAACCGCGTGCAGTTTCGCTGTATGCGCTCATCCCGAGCGCCATGAGCGAGGGGGTGAACCAGACGAAGTCGAACAGGCCCAGCGCCAGGAACGCGCCCCCCAGGCCGAAGGCGCCGGCCGACACGGCAGCCGAGGTTCCCCACAGGAACCCTGCGATCAGGAACAGCACAAGCAACGGAATGCCGCCGGAAAGCGCGATTTCGAGAAACAGGTTGTGGGTGTGGGGGTAAATCCAGTCGGCGGGAATCATCCGCAAGGCGTCCGGCAGGGCAAGGGGCAACTGGCCGAATGCCATCATTCCATGGCCCAGCCAGGGATGCGCGCGGATCTGGTCGACGGCCGCCCGCCAGATGAGATATCGTTCGTTATGGAATACTTCGAACCACAGCGACGTGTCGAAGAGCTTGTAGATGCACAGCAGGCCGATAACCAGGGCGGGGACGAGCGTCCGACGCGTGCACGCGTCGGCGAACCGGCGGCGGTGCAGGAGGAGGGCGGTCAGGAGAAACACCAGGATCGCGGCCCTTCCGCCGCTGGCCAGGAGGATGCCGAGATAGGCGATACAGGCGGCGGCGCGCGCCACCCGGCGGGCCGGAGCGGGGATCAGGTCCCACTCGGCGGGGCGGATGATGAATGTCAGCATGCCGAGGGCGTAGGCAGCCAGAAGGTTCGGATGCAGCCCGCCGGCGAAAACGCGTTTCTGCATCGCCGTCCACAGATCGGCCTCGCCGAGCATCATGCCGAACGCGGCCAGGACGATGGGAAACCCGGCGAGAACGAGCGCCTGCATCAACCGGTCGCCGGCGGCGGCGGCCGTGCCAGGCGCGAGAAAGAAGATCGTCAGGCTCGCCAGCGCGAGAAGCATCACCGCGGTGTTGCTTCCCGGGCCGCCCGCATGCGCGATCGCAAGAAAGCCCAGCGCCCCGGCCAGAAGGGCCGCGGGCAACCACCGTATCGCGGGAAGCCGGCCGTTTGCGATGCGGCTCATGCCGGCGGTGACGAGGAGCAGGTCGAGGGCGGCGGCATCGAGGCCGAAACTCATGCCCAGGCCGATGGGACGGCACATACCGGCATCGAAGGTCAGGCCGAGGTGATACCCGGCCAGCAGCATCCGCTGTTCATCGGTTTCGGCAAGCGCGAGACAGGCTCCCCATGCAGCCCAGCTGATCGACACCAGCGCCTGGAACGCCTCGAACTCCCCCATCGCGGCAAGATGCAGGTGGCGCGACAACGTGATCCACAGCAGGTTTTCAGCGAACGACCGGCCCCGCCACGAGGCGATCCCGACGCACGCAGCCATCCAGGCGAGATCGATTGCGGGAAGTCCGAGCAGATCGCCTCGCCAGGGAAACTCGTACAGATACACCCAGCAGGCGGTCACGGCCAGGAGAATGAAGTTCCAGACGCCGCGAAGAGTCCGAAAACGCTCTTCGATTCCGATTTCCCGCCCCGCCGCCGGAGTGTCCATGGCGGGTAAAATACCATGGCGACGGGGTTTTCCGCCACGTCCAGCACTTGATTTCTCAGGCTTCGACGTGGTACGCTCGCCCTCGGTATTGAGTCCTGCAGAGTGAAAACCACCCGTTCGCCCTGAGCTTGTCGAAGCCTGTCCTGAGCCTGCCGAAGGGGGCGAAAGCCTCTCGTGCTTCGACAGGCTCAGCACGAACGGGAACGTGAAATCGACTTTTGTCATGCAGGAATCAATAGGTATCCTGCAAACTCCACAAAGTGAGTGCCGACTGATGTTTCGAAATGCGCTTGTAGTCGGGGGGGCCGGGTTCGTCGGTTCGAATCTCGCCATCACCCTCAAACAGAACGTTCCGGCAGGGAATGTCCAGGCATTCGACAACCTCCATCGCCGCGGCAGCGAGCTGACCCTCAAACGTCTGCGCGAGGCGGGGGTCGCCTTCGTGCACGGCGACATCCGCATTTCCGAGGATTTTGCGTGTTTCGGCGATCTCGACCTGATCATCGACTGTTCGGCCGAGCCGTCGGTCCTGGCCGGCATCGGCGGCGACCCGTCGTATGTCATCCAGACGAACCTGTTCGGGACCTTTCACATACTCGAACTCGCCCGTCGGAAGAACGCGCGGCTCGTGTTCCTTTCCACCAGCCGCGTCTACCCCGTCAGGCATCTTCTGAACATCCCTCTGCAGCAGACAGTCGGCCGATTCGTCCTGGGCAGCCCCCTCCCCCGCGGCCTCACGCCGGAGGGCATCACCGAGGAGTTCCCGCTGGACGGCCCCCGGACGCTCTACGGGGCGAGCAAGTTGGCCAGCGAACTGTTAATCCAGGAATATATCGAGACCTATGGATTGAAAGCGGTCATCAACCGCTGCGGCATCATTACGGGGCCCTGGCAGATGGGCAAGGTCGACCAGGGCGTCGTCGCCCTGTGGGTCGCGCATCACGTGTTCAAGCGGCCGCTGAAGACGATCGGCTTCGGCGGCCAGGGGCTGCAGGTCCGCGACGCAATCCATGTGGACGATCTGGCAGACCTTCTCGGGATCCAGCTTTCGAACATCGACAAGGCGAGCGGCACCTGCTTCAACGTGGGCGGGGGCCACGCCGTCTCGTTCTCGCTCGCCGAACTGACCGCGCTCTGCGAGGAAGTTACCGGCAACCGGGTTCCGATGGAATCCGTGGCCGAGACGCGCCCGGGCGACGTTCCCTACTACGTGACGGATGCATCCCTCGTCAGTCGCACGTTCGGCTGGAAGCCGAAACGCGACATGCGTGCCATCGTGGCGGAGATCGCCTCCTGGATCGAGAGCCACCGCGACGAGCTGAAGGACATTCTTTGATTTCCGTGGACTGCCACGGGGAGGAACCATGAAGATAGCGATTGTCACAGGATCGGCAGGATTGATCGGGGCGGAAGCCAGCCGTTTTTTCCATAGCAAGGGCTATACCATATTCGGCATCGACAACGACATGCGGAAGGAGTTTTTCGGCGACGAGGCCTCGACGCGCTGGATGCGCCTCGACCTCGAGCAGTCGCTGAAGAACTACAGGCATTTCGAGATCGACATCCGAGACGAAGCGGCGCTCGGCAACGCGTTCCGCGAGGCCGGTTCCGACCTCGCCCTCATCATCCACTGCGCCTCGCAGCCGTCCCACGACTGGGCGGCGAAGGCGCCGCACGTGGATTTCACCGTGAATGCGAACGGCACGCTGAACCTGCTCGAACTGACCCGCCAGACCGCCCCGGAAGCACCGTTCATCTTCACCTCGACGAACAAGGTATACGGCGACACGCCGAACCGGCTTCCGCTCGTCGAGAAAGAGACCCGGTGGGAAGTCGACACCGCCCACCCCTTTTTCGAGCACGGCATCGATGAGTCGATGTCGATCGACCAGAGCCTGCACAGCCTCTTCGGCGCCTCGAAGGTCGCGGCGGACGTGCTGGTGCAGGAATACGGCCGCTATTTCCGGATGAAGACCGTCTGTTTCCGCGGCGGCTGCCTGACCGGCCCCGGCCATTCGGGAACCCAGCTGCACGGGTTCCTGGCCTACCTGATGAAGTGCGCCATCACGAAGACGCCGTACAAGGTGTTCGGATACAAGGGCAAGCAGGTGCGCGACAACATCCACAGCCACGATCTCGTGGAGGCGTTCTGGCAGTTCACGCAGAAGCCCCGCATGGGCGAGGTTTACAATATGGGCGGCTCGCGGCACAGCCACTGCTCGATGGTCGAAGCCATCAAAAAATGCGAAAATATCACTGGAAATACAATGATCACCGAATATGTCGAGAGCAATCGCATCGGCGATCACATCTGGTATGTGAGCGACGTCCGCCGGTTCCAGGAACATTATCCCGACTGGAAATACCAGTATGACATCGACGAACTGCTGAAGGACATCTACAGGGGGCTCGTCGAGCGCCGCTGATCGGAAGGAGTCTGCCATGCGAGTCCTGCTTGCCAATCCCCCGTGGGAAAAACCGGGTCACTACTACGTCCGGGCGGGCTCGCGCTGGCCGCACTTCGAGCGGAACGGCACGCGCTACATGCCGTTCCCGTTCTTCATGGGATACGCGGCCGCGGTGCTGATCGAGGCCGGATTCGAGCCTGCGGTCATCGACGCGTGCGGCGAACGGCTGACGACGCCGGAGTTTTTCCGCAGGGCCGAAGCCGCCCGCCCCGAACTCGTCGTCGTGGAGACATCAACGCCGTCGTTCGAGAACGACCGCGGCATCCTGCGCGAACTGAAGCAGCGGCTGCCCGGCTGCCGCATCGCCGTGACGGGCGCCTGGCAGGACCCCGATGCCCGCAGCTACCTCTCTCTCGCCCCCGAGGCTGATTTTTTCCTGGCGGGTGAATACGAAGAAACGCTGCTGGAACTGGTTCGGGCTCTGTCGGACAACCGCAGTCTGCGTGACATCCGGTCGCTTGAATTCCGGGACGGGCCCGACGTCGTCAGGAATCCGTTCCGCCCTCTTCGGGAGCGGATCGACGAGCTCCCCTTCCCCGCGCGGCATCTCTTCAACATGAACGTCTACGAGGACCTCACCGGCTGTCTCCCGGCGCCCTCCCTGCAGATGTGGGGCTCGCGCGGCTGCCCGTTCGGCTGTGTCTTCTGCGTCTGGCCGCAGATCATGTACCGCACCCGGAACTACCGGTTCCGCTCGCCGGAAAAGATCGTCGATGAAATAGAATTCGAGCTGAAGCGGTTTCCCTACAAGTCGTTCTATTTCGATGACGATACCTTCAACATCGGCAAGGAACGCATGCTGGCGCTGTGCGACGAGCTGAAACGGCGGGGCATCAACCTCCCCTGGGGGATGATGGCGAGGGCCGACACGTCCGACGAGGAGACCCTGAGCCGGATGCGCGAGGCCGGCCTCACCGCGGCCAAGTTCGGCATGGAGTCGGCGAACCAGGAGTTAGTCGATCACGCAAAAAAGTCCCTGAACATCGATACCGCCCTGCGGAACATCCGGTTCGCCAAGTCGCTCGGCATCAAGGTGCACCTGACCTTCACCTTCGGCCTGCCCGGCGAGACGAAGGAGACGATCAAAAAGACGGTCGACACCGTCCTCGATCTCGACCCGGCGTCGGTGCAGTTCTCGATCCTGACGCCGTTCCCCGGCTGCGACCTGTTCAAGACATTGCGTGAGCAGGGGCGGCTGACCTCCAATGATTTTTCGAAGTTTGACGGCTACACGTCTGCCGTTTTCAAGAGCGACACCCTCTCGTCGGCCTCTCTGGAAAAGGCCTGCGCATACGCCGAACGGCGCTGGCGGAAGCACCAGCTCCAACGCCAGATATTCTCCAATCCGCTGGAGATCTTGCGCAAAGTCGCCCTCAAGCCGGCGAAAGCCGTTTCAATATTTTTAGATATGTTTCGACGGAAATGACCGGCCGGCTGGCCGGGGGTATCCTGCAACTCCTCCAGAGCGGGAAGCGGCCCGCCTGGCTCGAGCTGCTGCTTTCCGTCGATGGCTCGCTCGCCTTTTCGTGCTGGCTGGCCCAGCAGACTCTCGCATCGCTTCTCGCTCTTCGGGGCACCCGGCCGCCACCACCTGCCGACCGGAAGCGGCTCCTGTTCCTGACCAACGAGCGGTTCAGCCTGCCCGCCGCGCGGATCAGGTGCGCCGACATGGCCTGGTATCTGCGTGAGGCAGGGTTCGAGGCCGATGTGTTTTCATACGGGGAACGATATTTCGCCGGCCAGCCCGGCTTCTACACGCGGCTCTCGGACACGCAGAAGATGCTGGCCAACCTGCGCGCGACCTGGGACCTGCGAAACGAGGCCGGCACGGTGCTGATCGTGCAGCGCACGCATTACCACGCGCTCGCCGCGCTGGCGTTGCGGCGCCGTCTCGGCGCCAGGATCGTTCTCGACCTGGACGATTTCGACTGGAAGGGTAACCCGAACGGGTTCAAGTGGCTGTGCCGGTTCCCGCCGTTCCGGTATGACACGCTGTTCCAGACGCTGGTGAAGCTCGCCGACGGCTGCATCGTCTCGAGCCACCGGCTGTTCGAGCTCGTCTCGCCGCACCACCCGAACACGATCCTCATCCCGACAGGCGTCCGGCCCGACCGTTTCCCCGCGCACCCGCATCGCGATGCGCCCGACGTGTGCTTTTCCTGGGTCGGCACCCTGATGCACCGGGAAAACCTCAACACGCTCAACCTGCTCATCGACCAGTTCCTGGCCATTCCGTCGCCGGTTCCGAAGCGGCTCCAGATCGTCGGGGGCGGCACCTGGTTCGGCGAATTGAAGAAGCGGGCCGCCGCCCATCCCGAGATCACGATCCTCGACTGGGTGCATCCCGACCGCATTTCCGAGCTGATGCGCGGCGTCGACGTCGGGTTGTTCCCGCTGTTCGAAGACACCGAGTTTTCGCGCTGCAAGAGCCCGACCAAGATGTTCGAGTATATGGCCAGCCGCCGCGCCGTCATCGTCTCCGACCTCGGCGAGGCCTCCCGCATCATCAGGCACGGCCGGAACGGTCTGCTGGCGCGGCGTCCCGACGAGTTCGGCGCCCTGATGAAACAGCTTCTGGAGCACCCCGACCTGCGACGCACCCTTGCCGATCGCGGCCTGGAAACGATTCTGAGCGAGTACCAACTTCCGCATCTCGCGGCCCGCCTGGCACGTTTTCTCTCGAAACTCTGACCCATCCGGGAAACGGCGTTCTCAGGCTTTCCGGCCAGCATCGGAAACGGCTTCGCCGCCCGGCTCCATGACCGCCGAGACGCGGCCCAGCCCGAAGCCGATCCATCCGACCAGCCCGCTCGCAGCCAGAAATGCCAGGAACGCGATCAGCGGCGTCGGCAGGAACGCCCGCGCAAGGCCGCCGCACGCGAGCGCCACGGCCCACGGAAGGCCGACGGTTCGGAGATACCCGCTGATCCAGGGCCGGGTCAGCCCGACGTTCAGCGCGGCGACGAAGTAGATCACCTTGATCACGCACATCGTGATCGCCGCTCCCATGCTGGCCCAGAGCGGAACGACGACCAGGTTCAGCGTGATGCTGACGGCGGCGAGGCTTCCGAGAAACAGCGGGTCCATCCAGTTCCGGCCGACGACCACCAGCAGGTTCGACTGGATGACGCCGTAGGAAACACCGATCAGGAACATGGTCGAGAGAGCGATGACGGGCGGCGCCTCCGGGATGCTCTGCCGCGCGAGCAGGTCGAGCAGCACGTCGGGAAAGAGCAGCATCGCGCCGATCGCGGGCAGCAGCAGCCCCCCCATCAGCCGGAAGGTTCCGGCCGCCACGCCGTCGAGCGCCTCGTTTCCCTTGCGCCATGCCTTCGCCAGGCCGGGAAGCGCGACGAGCATGACCGAGTCGGCGAGAATGATGCCGAGATCGAGCAGACGCTTCGCGATTCCCAGAATGCCGGCTTCGCGGTTCCCCCAGAAGGCAGAAACCACAAGCAGATCGATATGATAGTAAGCCATATGGCAGATGCCCGACAGGCCCAGCGGCACTCCCGCCATGAACAGTTCACGCAGAGGTTTCCACTCCCATGCGCCCGTCCACGCGAAACCGGAGCGCCGGACGAACCAGAGCGCATACACGGCCGTCGCGGCGTTCGTAGCCATCATGACGCCGAGGAACGTGCCGATATCGAGCGTCGCGAGGAACCACCAGACAACTCCCAGGTGCGCCACCGACATCGCCAGGTCCATGCCCGCGATCACGCCGAACTGCCTGTTCACCTGCAGCAGCGGATGAATGACGGTGCGCAGGTTGAAGAACGGAATGCCGAGCAGATACACCGTCGTCCACCAGCGCACCTGGAACGACGGGGCGATCAGCCAGGCGAGGCCCACCGTGAACGCGTAGGCGGCCAGGCTGGTGGCGGCGCGGATGAGCATGCCCTGCGAAATCAGGTATGAAGAGCGTTCCGGCGCCTGCTGCAGTCGGGCGACGAGAATTCGCCCCAGGCCCAGGTCGCTCAGGATGGTGCAGGTGTTCCAGTACCCGACGATCGTGTAGAACTCGCCGAGCTGGGCCAGGTCCCAGCGCCGCAGCAGGATCAGGCTGATCACCAGGTTGATCGCCCGGCACAGGTAGGCCGAGCCAACCACCGTCGTCAACTGCCTGAGGATGACGGGGACGTTCATCGTTCCGAAACAGCTTCTGGAAACGGCAAGCGCGAGTTCACCGGTCAGCCGCGGTTTTCCGGCCGGCGAGTTCATATAGCCATCGATATAATTGGTCGGCCATGAGTTCGTGGGAAAACCGCTCTTCGACGCGCTTCCGCGCGGCCTCGCCCATGGCTCTGCGGCGCCCGTCGTCGCGAACCAGCGTCAGAAGCGCCTCGACGAAGCCGGCCTCGTCGTCGGCCAGGAAGCCGTCGATCCCGTCGCGAACCACGTGGGCCGCTTCCCCCACCCGACTCGAGATCGTGGCGAGGCGGCAGGCCATGTATTCGAACAGCTTCGTCGGGCTCTTGCTCTGGTTGAACCGGTTGGCCGGAATCAGCGGCAGCAGGCCGACGTCGATCCTGCGAAGGTAGCCGGGCACGTCGTCCGGGGCCATCCAGGGGACGAACGTGATGTCGACGTGCGGATACCGATCGGCCACCTGGCGCTTGATCTCCTCGATCATGAACCCCGTCGAGGCGATCTCGAGCCGGCAGTGGGGCCACCGGCGGAACACCTCGGCGAAGACGCGGATCGCGAACTGGAGCGCCAGCACGTTGTCGCGCCGGAACACCGTGCCGATCCAGGAAACCGTGACCGGGCGGGACCGGGCGGCGGCCTCTTCCTCGGCGGTGGGCGGATGGAACCGCACGGTATCGACGCCGGTCGGAAGATACTCAACGTGGCCGTTGAGCTTTTCCAGCACTTCTTTCAGGGCATGGCTCGACGCGACGCAGGCGGCCGCCGTGCGACCCACGCGGTCGAGCCAGGTGTGGGCGTCGAAGCCGGGAAGCTGGCGAAGCGTGTGGTAGATCGGGGCGTCGAAGTCCCAGTCGTCGCAGTCGAGAATGAGCGGAAAGCCGCGGACCCGCGAGGCAAGGAACGGGGCAAGCGTGTGGTAGTTGATCCGCTGCACGAAGAGGATCGTCCCCGCCGGCTCTTTCACCAGGCGGTTGTAGGCCCGCAGCGAGTTGAGCATCATCTCGGTATCGGACATCTGGGCGTAGGCCCGGCCGAACTCGTCATGGAACGAGAAGACGCGCGCGTCGGCGCCGCGCTCGGCGAGCGCCTTCGCCATGCAGTAGCACCGGACGCGGGCGCCCGGCATGTGGTAATTCTCGTGGGTCACAAACGCCACGCGGAAGGGCGGATTCCCGGAACCGTTCATGGGAGGCGCACCCCCGCCTGCACGCGCAGCAGCAGGTAGATCAGGAACGCGACGGCGCCGTCGGCCGGCTTGATCAAGCCGACGACCGCGGCCCGCACCAGCCACCGGGCCACGGACAGCCGATACCCGTTCTGAATGCCGGTGAGCAGCCAGACAGGCCCGCCGGCCAGCACCGCGGCGAGGGCGTCGATGACGGGAATCGCGCCCAGCTCGTCCGGCGACAGGAACACCAGCCCCTCGAATCCGTCGCGTCGCAGGCTCTTCAGATGCCGGACCCGCTTCATCAGCTCCCGGAATGCGAGCGCCGGCTGACCGGACCAGTCGAGATCGACCCCCCACTGCACGCCGGGGGCGAACGGCCTGGGCGATGCCACGCCGCAGCGGATTCCGGCAACGAAGGGAAGTTCGAACCATCCGGCATCGACCTTCCAGTGGCCGAGCAGGAATTTCTTCGAATCGGGGAACCCCGGATCGTCCGAAGCCCGCACCAGCACGAGCCGACGGCCCTCAGGAATCTCCTCCGGTGTGACGGGAACGAGGGCAAACGACTGCCGGAACAACTGCCGGATCGATTCGCGCAGCCGATCCTGCCAGTCTCCAGGGTTCATCGGACCTCCGACGCAGAGGACCGTTTTTTGAACGCCACGCTCACAGCCTCTTCCTTTCGCCGCGCTGGGAAATGCCTGTTTTCAAGCGGCAGATCCCGCGTTCCCGCGAGCGGATCACCCTATCACGCCCATCGAACGGGTGTCAATTCCAGACCCCCGCAGAAGCAGAAAGGAAGCCGCTTTACAGGCTTTTCTCGTGCTGAGCCTGTCGAAGCGCGAAAGGCTCTCGCCCCTTTCGGCAGGCTCAGGACAGGCTTCGACAAGCTCAGGGCGAACGGTTTGCCGGAAACAATACCGAAGCCGCCGGAATGGCGAAGGGCGCTTCGTTTGTTGAAGCGCCCTTCGCGAAGAGGTTCGGGTGAGGGGTTAAAAGTCGGAGATTCGCTCGATGAATTCGGGCTTGTCGATGAACGGATTCCGGTTGTGCTGGAGGTTCTCGATGCTGTCGTTGCGTTTGCGTTCGTTCTCGTCGACCGGGTCCTGCGCGTTCCATTCGCGGAGGACTTTTTCTTCGGCAGGCGGAATCTTCTTGCCATAGCGAACCGCGAAATAGAACTTCGCACGGGCGACATTGCCCCGGTGCTCGGGGCGAACCTCGAACACCGATCCGTTGCACTTGCTTCCGCCTTCCTCCCATTCGGGGCTATCCACAAGGCCGAAGGGGAGGTTCCCGCGGATTCCGTTGGCATGCGAATCGGCAGGGAAGAGGTGATGGAGATCGGCCTTGGCGATACCGACGGCTCCCTGGGACTGGGGCCAGGTATGCTCGACGTTCATGATGGTGGCGGAAGGCTCGCCCAGCGTCTTGATTCGTTTCCCGGTGTAGACGCATTCCACTTCGCCGTTTTCGTTGTCCAGCTTCGAGAAAATGACGGTCTGGGCGCCCTGGTAGCCGACCGACGTTTGCTGCCGGCCGGTGATCTCGTTCAGTTCGCCGATGAGTTGTTCGTCGGAAAGAGTCTCGCAGGCGGCATACAGTCCGTCGCCGGGCGTGAAACTCGTGCGGGTGGCCCGGGGAACCGTGTAATCATCGGAAAATCCGGCTTTGAATATCTTGTCGGCCAGGATCCGGATCTTGAAGCAATCGGCCTGATTTCGCGAGTCGAGCTGCTCAAGCGCATCGATGCGCTCATTGAGCTGCCTGAACATCTCCTCGGGGGTTTCCGTCGCAGTGGGCTCCAGTGCAATGGCGCCTGAAGAGGAGATGAAGAAACCCGCCGCAGCAAGGAAAAGGATCGCCGATTTTTTCAGTGATGAAATCATTTTTTCTCCATACTCTGATCCCTGGATTTCAAAACCACTCGTGATTCCCGGTGAAAAAGAGATCGTTTGTAGAGTATACCAGATTATGAGGGGGGCTGGTGAAAGCTCTCCAGCAGAGACGTTGGATCCTGTGCATGGAGGGGCGGTTCACCATTCCCGCATGCCCAACACATACATGTCGACCAGCCGATCGAGGGGGATCAGCAACTCGTTTTCCGGGAGGAACACCGGAGGCGGCAATCCCCGGCGCCGAAGGATCAGATCGCCGAGCAGCCGCACACAGCGGCCGTTTCCATCGATGAATGGGTGGATGGCAAGCAGATCCTTCGTCATCCCCGCAACAGCCCTGATCACGTCTTTGGCTGTGCGAGCCGCAGCAAGCTCACGATTCACGCGACGGAAAACCTCCCCGACCTCCCGTTCGATCACCGACCCGCGCGGGTAGAGAAAGCGACCGACGAACATTCCCCGGGCAATCTCCCGCGGTGGGGTCGAAACGCTCCACCAGCGGAGTTTGCCGAGCATCCGGCACTCCCATGCCGTCAAAACGCGCCGTCCATCCGAAAGCACCCATTCTCCGTCATGCGGAAAGTCATCGAGAGGATCGCTTCGATACCGGCCCGGCAACGTCGATTGATCGACACCGGAAAAAACAATCCGGGCTCCCGATGCGATGCGCGAGAGCAGATCCTGCGCCTGTCGCTGGGAAACTTCGCCCCGAGCGGCGGCTGCCTCGATCCGTCGGACTTCGAACCCGCGAAAATAGTGATGCGCCAGAGCCCGGCGGTGAATCTCCCGAAGCAGCTCAGAGCCGATTGGACGCCCATCCGCGCCTGCGGCGATCCAGGCCGCCGTTTCCGCCCAGTCGTTCCAGGTCTGCTCGCCATACACGAGCCACGGCGTGTCGGGCATCGTCCGAAGAGCCGATTCCCAATCGATGCGGTTGACAAGGCGCCGGGCATCCCGCAGGGGATCAATGGGCGCGGTCGCCATTCCGCTCACGCGAAATCCGTCATCGAGGGCGGCCGCCCCGTCCAGAATCAGCCGAACGATGGGAAGATGCGCAACGATACGGAGATTCTCGGATTCATCGAGAAGCCGGTTCAGTTCCCGCCTGGCCCGGGTCGCGGAGCACGGTCGCTCAGCCAACGCCAGAAGGGCTTCGTCGATCGTGGCCGCCAGGTTCTCCGCGGCGAATTCCCTGGCGGAAACAAGGCGGGCGCGCCGAACGGCCCATGCGAACTGGAGTTCCCACAGATCCCTGTCGCGCGGCAGGCGGGCTCCGACACGAGCGCGGAACTCGGCGTCGTCGCGCCGGGCCACCACATCCAGCGCCCGGGAAACGCATTCGAGGGGTGAAAGAAGCGCGTTTCCGGCGTCTCCGGCGGCAATCGTTCGTTCGGGAATGAACACTCCCAGAAGAATGATCAATCCGGCAATCAATCGCCCCTGCCAGCCTGGCATCGTCATCCCCTCCTTGTGCAATACGATATTCATGCCTTGTGCTCGACGCTGATCATGATGCCTTATGATAGAGTAGCGGAAATCAGAAATCCATCGTGACGGCAGTTCACACCGGAGGTCGACATGATATCAACCCGCTCTCTGCTGGCTTTTGCGGGAATGATCGTGTGTACCGCGCTCACACCGGCTCTTTCGGCAGAACCGCCCGCCGGGGATCTGGTGATCGGAGATGCGCCGTGGGCGAAGCGGCTGAACGAGGCCGTCCAGGAAACAAGCCACGATCTGCACCTCGATCTCGAACCAATAGCGGAAGTGGTGTTCGAGGAAGACGCCAAATCCCCAAACGGCTGGAAACGCCGGATTGATGAACTGCTCGCCAGCGCAGACCGGGTGAAAACCGATACCAGCGCCGAGGTGGGCGTGACAGGCAAAGAGCCCGATCCTTTCGCTCTCCGGCTTCACGCCTACCTGTACCGGCGAGCATTGGAAGTCTCTTCCGATTCGGAAGCGGCGCGAAAAAACCGCGAGGAGTTCGCCTGGCTCGCGTCGTTTACAGGCCTGATTCCGTCGCTGGTCGACCATCCTTTCGAATGGCCGGAGGAATGCCGCCGGGAGCTGGCAGCGCGCCCGACCGCCTCGGGGCCGGAATACGCGCTTCCCAGCGTTGCCGAGATGAACACACCGCGTGGAAAGGCCCGGCTGGCATCAGGCGCGTTCGACCTCGTGTATCGAGGCTGCGGATGGGTGCCTGAAGAGCTTCCCCACCGGGAGCGGCTTGCGATCCGCACCCTGCTCGAAGATCCCGAGGAGATGATCGCCTCGACCCGCATCTGGGACAAGATGCGCAAGGGCCGCGAGCGGGGGCTCACCGGCCGGGCCCTGCTGGAATGGGCTCTGGCCGCCGCGGACATACCGGGCATCGTCGGGATCGAGAAACGCACCGGGCATCTCACGTATCTGCTGGACAATGCCCCGCGGGACATCGACCTGAACCTCTTCAACCGCGTGTTTCTGTTCGTTTCAGGAAATTACCGCACCTCGTGCCTGTATGGGCGCGTCATCTTCGTCATCGCCCCTACGGAACGCCGTGGCCTGGATGTAAACTCGTATTTGCGGGAATATTTTCAGTATTACCGAACCATGCCGAAGAGTCAGCGGTTCACGCTGAAAAGCCTGTGGGTGAACCAGGTCGCCGATCTCGACGAGTATGTCCTCGCCTCGCATATTCCGCCGCGGGAAATCGTCGCCTGCGATATCCGCGGGGAAGCCCCTGCCCTCGACCGGCGCGTGTCACTGACCCTGCTGCGCCCCGGCCCCCTGCTCCGTCGCTACCTGAAACGCTGGAAGGATGGCCGGCTCTGGCTGGATGTTCTTGACCGCGACCTGAAGCTTCTCGGCCATTTGACCGCCGAACCGGAAGCCTGGCCCGGCGAAACTCCATCTGCTTCCGCCCCGCCCGCAATCGCCGGTCTCCTCGAAAACCTCACGGTCGACGGCCACCCCGTCCGGTGGATTCCGGGAGTCCCCTAAACGCTTGTATGCAAAGTTCATGCGACTTCGAGTATTTCTTCAGGTCAATTCTGATATATCATCCATGCGGTGATGTCTGAGTCGTTCGTGAAGCCCTCGCTTCCGACGGACGAACAGTCAGGTCGAAAAGGAAACCATGAAATACCAGGTGATCGAAAACGAAAAAGCCCTTGCAATCAGTCTCTCAGGAGAGCTCGATACGGTCACGGCTGAAATACTCCGGGAACTTCTCAATTCGCTTCTGCAGAAAGAGAAAAAGCAGGTGGTCATCGATCTGTCCGGAATCTCCTTCATCAACAGCAGCGGCCTTGGGGCCATCGTCAGCGCAAGCCTTTCCTTCCGCCGTGACGGCGGCAGGATCGTCCTGTGCGGAATACAGGGAATGGTCAGCCGCGTCTTCGAGTTGACCCGGATGAATCGTGCCTTCGAGGTGTTTCCGACGGTGCAAGACGCCATGGACAGTTTCTGAACGCATGTTCCGTTTCCGTCTCGCCCTCTTCATCATCGCTCTCGCGGTCGGGACGACGCTCCTCTATCATGCGCTGAAACCGGAATGGGTGAAATTCCGTGAAGGGGAGCATGCCTTCGCCGCGGGAGAGTTCCAAGCGGCGGCACGGGCGTACGGCGAAGCCTGGAGCAAAGGCCTGCGAATCCCGGCGCTGGTCGGGAATTACCATCAGAGCCTGATTCGAACGGGGCAGGCATCTTCCGCCGCGGATGTGTTTCGGGCATCGTACCAGGAGCGTTTCTTCCTTCCCGTCGCGGAGGTCCTGCTCGAGCAGACTCTCGCGATCGGCGCTTCAGGAACGGCCCTCGAACTCGCCCGCGACTGGACGGCCCGCCATCCGCACCATCGGGAAGCCAGGCTCACGGCTGCGCGTCTGTATGGAAGACTCGGCCTGTATGAACAGGCCGAGCGCGAATATCGCATCGCATTGGGGGAAACAAAACCATGATCAGGCTTTTCCGCACAGTCACCGAGACAAAAACAGGCCGAAGGGCCGGCAGATGTCTGATGGTTGCGTGCCTTGCCCTCCTCTGTCTCACCCGCCCCGGAATGGCGGAGGAGGTATCATCGGGAACCTCGATGACCGGGAGCGGAGAGATTCCCGACTGGCAGGCCCGGCTGGAGCTGGCGCGGATTCTGAGCTACTCGAAGAAATACGCGGAATCCCTCGACCAGTACCGGAAGGTGCTCGCCGACAAACCGGACGTTATCGAGGCAAAGGCGGAAATGGCTCTCGTACAGTTGTGGAGCGGAAACGCCTCCGAGGCCATGCGAGAGTTTTCCGGCCTTCCCATCGACCGGCTTGACGGAAAAACACGGATGGCCTTCGTCGATCTGATCATTGCCGCAAAACAGTATGACACGGCGAAGCTGATCCTCCGCGATCACCTGAAGAAATCGGCGGAAGACCTCGAGGCCCGCCTGAAGCTGGCTGACATCCTGAGCTGGACGAAGGAATACGACGCGTCGATCGCCGAATTCCGGCAGATCCTCGAAAAGCGCCCGGACGACGCCCAGGTTCGGCGTCGACTGGCGAATGTCCTCACCTGGGCGAACCGGAAATCGGAAGCGATCGAAGAACTCAAGAAATCCCTGGGGGAAAAATGACGCCGTTTCGCGGGAAGACGCTGGGTATCGCTCTCGGGCTGATGCTGTGCGTCGCCTGTCCGGGATGGCCCGCAGGCAGAACCGGCCGCGGGCAAACGATCGTCCCCGCCGAGAGCCGCATGTCCGACCAGGAGGCCGCTTTTCTGCTCGGAAAGCTCCTCTCCGAGGACTCTTCCCGCGAAACCGAGGCGGTGAACTGGCTCGAGAAGACCCTTCTCCTGACCCCGGAAAACCGGGAGGCTCGTTTTCTTCTCGCCCAGACCCTCGTGCGGTTGAAACGCTTTTCTGCAGCCATCCCCCACCTGGAAGACCTGTTGTCCAAGGCCGGCAACGGCCTTCCCGGCCATGGGCCTGAGATCGAATCGGTTCGCACCGAACTGGCAGGAGCCCTGCTGGCCGCGGGAGACGCCGCTCGCGCCAGGGACCTTCTGCAGGCACCGCCCGAGACGGCCCTTCCGCCGTCCCCCCGGCGTTGGGAGATCCTCGGGGATTCATCGATGTCGCTGGCCGACTTCGCCGGGGCGATCGCCGCCTACCGGACCGGTCTCGGCTGGTGCGCCTCAGGGACCGCGTCACAGAATGACCTCTCGCAGATGGCGAGCCGTTTCGAACGCAAACTGGCACTCGCGTTCCTGTATCGAGGGGACGTACGCCAGGCAGAGCCCGCATTGTCGGCTTTTCATCGGAAACACCCCGCTGACCGCGAGGTCGCCGTCGCCCTTGCCCGCCTTCACCTTCGCAACCGCCGCCCGGATGCGGCCATCGCCATCCTCGCCCCCCTGCTCGAAAACGCGCCTCAGGATGAAGAGCTGCTTACGGAAATGGCCGATGCCGAGCTGGCGCTGGGGCATTTTGCCCGGACCCGCGCATTGTATGAAGCCGCGCTGAAGCAGGCCGCCGGCACGCCGGGCCTCGATCTGCCGGCTCGATGGGCCAACCGGCTCCAGCAGATGGGCGATTTTTACCGGGCGACCGACCTACTGAGATCCCTGTCTCAGGCCCACCCCGACTCCCCATCTCTCCGATGTTCCCTCGCCTGGACCCTGGCAAGCTCGGAGCGCTACGAGGAGGCCGAGGGGATGTATCGCGACGTCCTGGCTTCCGACGCAGCGAATCTCGAGGCGCTTCTCGGCCTGGCCGGCATGAGCTTTCTCGCGAAAGACTTCGACGCAGCCTTGGGCTGGTCAGATAAAGTTATCGCTATAGATTCAAAGAACATCCAGGGCCGGCTGAACAGGGCGGCCGCCCTGACCCGCCTGGGGCGTTTCGACGAAGCTGTCCCCCTGATCAGGGCGCTCATCGACGACCCTCGCTCGGACGTGCCCGTCTGGCAGCACCTCATCCGTCTCGTTCGCGGTCGATCGTTCGGAGAGGCAGCGACGTTGTCCGCCGACATTCTCGCCCGGATGCGGGAGTCGGCCGCCGGTGACGTGGAGAGGAATTTCTGGGAACATCTGCCCCGCCCCGAATTCGGAACCCGCCTCCTGGCCTCCGGAAGCGTGCCGCCGACCGATCTTCTGGCATACGGAGATCTGTTCAGCGAAGTCGGCTCCGCTTCGCTAGCCCTCGCCCTGTATGCCAAAGCGTGGAAAGCCGATCCGGCGCTTCTCCCGGCCGGCCTGAACCTCTGCCTGGCGTATGGCGCCGCCCGGAAATTCGACGAGGCCCTCCGTCTCATTTCGGAACTCGATCAATTATATCCAGATCATTATAAATTAAGATTGACCAGGGCGCGAATTCTTTCCTGGAACCGCCGGTTTCGCGATTCTCTGAGGGAATACGAGGTTCTCCGGACCCGGGAACCCGCCGACCCCGTGCCTGCGAAGGAGATGGCGCGCGTCTGCTACTGGGCCCAATGGCCCGCGAGCGGGTCGTTGCATTATCGCTCCTTCCTCGACCCCTCGGTGGACAGCCTGTTGCGTCACGACCCCGACATGCCGGCCGCGACCGCGCAGAATCTGGCGTCTCCCGAGGACGTTCCATTCCGGGGATACGAGCGGACGAGAGACGACTATGCCCTCGCGCAATCCGGCGTCGCCTCAGACACCCGCACGGCGGTCGACGGGGTACTCCGAAGATATCTTCCTCAATATCGTATTCAAAAGTATTTTTTCCTCGAACGGTGGGCCAAGGACCTCGTCAGGACCGGTCATGCACGGCGCGCCCTTCCCGTTTTCCGCGAACTCATCGCCTTCGCCCCGGGGAACGAAGAGGCGCGGTTCGACGAGTCCCAGGTTTTTTGCAGCCTCGGCCTCACCGACCGGGAGGAGGAAGCATACCGCCAACTACTCGATATCGATCCGTATCACAACCTGATCCAACGGGCCCAGCGCAAACTCGCGATTGATCGCGGCCCCGAGCTCCGGTTCGCATACACGGGCCATCGGGAGCAGGGCCGCGGCGATCTCGCGGACATCGAGTCCAGGCAGTGGCAGATGACGGGCGACGTCGAACTCGCTCCCCGCCTGCGGCTCGCCGCGAGCCACAACAGATGGGACTATTCACCTGGAATCCGGGGCGGCCGATCCCGGGCAGCCGGGCCTTCTTTCATATTGTCAGGAGTATTCAACGAATGGGCCCGCGGGCAGGCAGGGTTCACCCGCAAGCAATTCGATGGGAACCGCGCCTGGAACGGAACGGCACCGCGAGATCGCGACAGCTTCTTCTGGAATGCCTCGTTCTCGCTCCGGGACCGTCTCGACCTGGGCATCGGCTTCGACCGCTCCGATGTCGTGGTGAATGAGTTCGGACTCAGAGACGGAACCCAGGCCGATACGCTCTGGCTGTCCCTGGACATCCCCTTCTCCAGGCGCTTCCTCGTTCGCGGCCGCTTCGGAAATGCCGGGTATACGGACGGCAATCGGGCGAGGGAACGGAGCTGGAGCGCCGGCTACGCCCTGACGGAGTATCCGGAAATCTTCCGGGTCCTTCTTTCGGGCGAGTTCCGCGATACCGAACGGCAAAGCGAGTATCTCTACCGGAACGGGAATCTCGAGAATATCCGGTATCCCTACTGGACGCCGAGCGATTACTGGGGCCGTGGGTTGACCCTGCAATACTGGCGCGACGTCTCCCGGCTCCGGATCGCCCGCGCCGATCGTTCCTGGCTCGATCTTCGGTATACGATCGGCGACGACTCGATCCCAAATCCGTCAGGACGCTGGGAAGCCGCATGGCACTGGGAATTCCGCGATCGCTGGTCCATCGAACTGCGAGCAAGCCGGCACGACTCGCGCGACTGGGATGCCCGGGATTTCAGTTTCCTCATAGGGCGCAGGTTCTGATATGTTCAGGGCATTGAAGGACTACCCGATCCGGAGCATCCTCCTGCTCCTGTTTCTCGGTCTCACCCTCCTTTCGATCTTCTCCTATCTCCTGGCCCGGACCGCCATGTTCCTCCTCATGGACTACCGGTGGTATGAAAAGAGCCTCGCGTTTTTCCTGCTGCTCGCCGAGAGTTTCATCCTGGTTCACGGGTTCGGGTATTTCATCAACCTGTTCCATATCCTCACCGCCAAAAAAACGGTCGAGAAACGGGTGCGCAGGGAAGCGGCGCTGACCGCGTTCCCCCCCGTCGCGATCGTCGTCGCCTCCTACAGGGAGCCGCTCGAGGTCGTGGAAAACACCCTGACCTGCTTCTACAATCTCACCTACCCGAACAAACGGCTCTACTTCCTCGACGACACCCGCTACGACCTTCCCGGCCAGGACCCCGGGGAGTTGCTCGCATATCGGGAAAAAATCGACGCGTTGTGCCGGTATCTGAACGTCGACGTGTTCCGCCGGCGATGGCACGGGGCTAAGGCCGGCCTCATCAATGACTTCCTCGACTTCATCTCGGGGAATCCCCGGGAAGGGTCATCCCTGCTCGAGTTCAGCGGCCTCGACAGGTCGGAGCGGGAAAAATATCTTTGCATATTCGATGCAGACATGAATCCTCTGCCGGGGTTCGTCGAGCCTCTGGTGGCGATGATGGAGGAACGGCCGAAGATGGCGTTCATCCAGACCCCCCAGTATTACTCGAACTTCGAGGCCAACCGGGTCGCTCATGCTTCGGGCCTTCAGCAGGCGGTGTTCTACGAGTATATCTGCGAGGGAAAAAGCCTTGGCGATGCCATGTTCTGCTGCGGAACCAATGTGATGTTCCGCGTCGACGCGCTTCTCGACGTGGGCAAGTTTGATGAAACCTCGGTCACCGAGGATTTCGCGACGTCGTTGAAATTCCACCGGCGCGGCTGGAGTTCGGCGTATCGAAGCTTCGTCTGCACCTTCGGCATGGGCCCGGAGGACCTGGGGGGATATTTCAAACAGCAGTTCCGCTGGGCCCTCGGCACCGTCGGCCTGTTTCGGCAGATTCTCGGGGAGTTCGTGCGGAATCCCGGGCAGATGTCGCTCTACAAATGGTGGGAATACGCGCTTTCCGGCACCCATTATTTCATCGGATGGGCGCTGTTCACCATGATCGTCTGCCCCATCCTCTACCTGTTCCTGGAAGTACCCAGCTATTTCGCGTGGCCCGGCTTCTATTTCCTGCTGTTCACCCCGTACATTCTGCTGTCGATGACGGTCTTCTTCTGGACCCTCACCCGCCGCAACTATCGCCTCCGGGACGCCATCCGCGGCCAGCTGCTGCTCGCGGTCACCTTCCCCGTCTACATGAAGGCGTCGTTCCTGGCGATGCTCGGGAAACGCGGCTCGTTCCAGGTGACGCCGAAGAACGGCGGCCACTCGCTGCCGCTGTATGAGCTCTGGCCGCAACTGGTGCTCGCGACCCTCAGCCTCGCGGCCGTGGTGTGGGGAATCAACCGGGTCTATTATGAGCAAACCCAGGTCGCGGCCGTCCTCGCGAACTCCTTCTGGTGCCTGTATCATTCGGTCGTCCTGTTCTCGGTCCTGTATTTCAACGATCCCGAGAACCTGACCGAATGAGCCGGAACCGCGTTCCCGGCGCGGCGTTTTTCGTCGTCGCAACGCTTCTGCTGTGGCTCTGCGGCTGCGGCGTTCCCGTCCCGGAAGACCGGAACGCCGGGCCGCCTCTCGTCGGGGTGAACCTCGAAGGGTTTCCCGCGAGGAACGACCTCGATCACGTCAGAACGGAAGCGGGTTTTGCGCCCGACGTGGTCGGATTCTACCTGCAGTGGCCGTCGGATCCCGCCGAGCCGCCCCCGCCCGGCCTCGCATCGTCTCTGGAAGACATTTCGTCGGCCGGGGCGCTCCCGATGGTGACCTGGGAGCCGATGTTCCTGACGAACGGCTCCGAAACGGCAATACCGGGAACGGACATCTTCGCCGGTCGCTGGGACGCCTATCTGGAATCGATGGGCCGCCTGTTCGCGTCAGCCCCCGGTCCCGTCCTGGTACGTTTCGCCCACGAAATGAATATCGATCGCTATCATTGGGGCGGTCCGCTCGAGGCGTTCACGGCATCCAGCCCGCCCCTCTACCGGAGCATGTTCGGCTACGTGGAACGGGCCGTCCGGGCGGCGGGAGCCTCGAACACGCTGTGGATCTTCTGCCCCAACGTCGAATCGGTTCCCGATCCCGCATCGGTCGCCTCTGCCGCCTGGAATACGATGGGGGCGTATTTCCCCGGAACCGACCTGGTCGATATCGCCGGTCTCGACGGGTATAACTGGGGCGACACGAGGACACGCGTGAAACACGGCTGGGACAGCTCCTGGCGGCGGTTTCCCGACCTGTTCGGGCCGGCGCTTGCCGACATCCGCTCGATCGTCGGCACCATGCCCGTCGTGATCGGGGAGACCGCGTCCGCCAGAAGCGGAGGCGACAGGGCCGCCTGGATTTCAGAAGCCGGCGCGAACCTCCGGTCGATGGGACTCTGCGGGATCGTCTGGTTCCACCTTCACAAGGAGGAGGACTGGAAACTGACCGCTTCGGAGGGCAGATCCCTGCGCGGGAACGGAGAACGGACGGATCCCCGGGACTGGGCCGGCCGGCTTCTGAAACGGCGAAACGCCTACTGAGCCTCTTCGAGGACGAGCGTCTGGCAGATGAGAAGCGTGTTGTAGTTGTAAAACAGCCGCCGCTCGAGCTGCTTGATCTCGGCGAGATACCACAGGATGGTTTCCTGCTCGAAGACGACCTGGAACAAGGCCTGGTCCAGCTCCGAGAACATGTACCGCCGCAACCGCTCGAAATCGAGGAGTTCGGCGAGGCCGCTGACGGCATCGCTCGACGCGGCCACTTTTTCCGAAAGCGCTTTCAATACGTGATAATGCTCGTCGACCAGGCGCCTGGCGTCCTCGAACAGGATCTCGCGCAGGTCGGGATATCGTTCCCGGTCCCGCGTGATGCGGGAAAAATAGGGCATCAAATGGTCGAAATAGATGAGAATATTCTTCTTCAGCAGGCTCGAATCCTTGAGGAGGGTGAAAATGACCTGCTTGAGGGAACCGCCGGGAGCTGTTTCCCGGAACGCGATGGTGCCGTCAGATTCGAGAAGGAAAACCGGTTCGCGGGAAAAAGCCGGGGACTCGCAGCTCACCCCGCAGGACTGCTCCCGATGGGTGGCATCGTGGCGCATCCAGACGATGGTTCCCCGTTCCAGGACCGAGGTCGCTCCGCCCATCGGCAGAAATAGGCCGACCCGGTCCCCGATGCGGAGCTTGTTCCAGGCGGTGACCCATTCCGGGATCGCTATCTGGATCCCCTCTCGGCTGGCGTCGGCAAGGAGATACTGGAACGCGAGATGGTCCTCTTCGCGAACGCCAAGGAAGGGCAAGGTAACCGAAGCGAGAGGGATGCGCAGGGATTTTCGCTTCTCCTGCCCCCCGGGCGGAGAGCCTGAAACGCGTCCCGCGCCGGCTGAACGGCCCTCCATTTCGGGCGATTCGCCTGCCGGACCACCCTGTTCCGCTGGCTGATTCATCGCTCGATGATAGCACAGCCGACAAGGATCCTGCAGGCCTCCTGCCAGGCACTTTTCGGGAGGGGCAGGATCATATATTCGTCACTGTAGCATTATCGATCCCTGCAGAATGGAAGCCTCCCGTTCGCCCTGAGCCTGTCGAAGGGCGAAATGAGGAATCATCTGCAAGTGGCTGTTCGTGCTTCGACAAGCTCAGCAGGAACGGAATCAGGAATTGGCTTTTTGTTACGCAGTAATCAATACTCCCAAGACTCGAGGTTGAGAACGAACGTCCCTGACCGGACGGACATGCCGCCCGATTCGCAGCAGGGATCGCAGACGCGCCTTTCATCTCGAGACGCAGATCGTCATGCTCGATCGCAAGGAATATACATTCCTATACGTCTCATATGCCGGGCGAATAGTATCACGTATTATATATATTACACCCGCATCGACACGTTCCGCCATTCGCCCTGAGCCTGTCGAAGGGCGAGAGCACTCGTGCTTCGACAGGCTCAGCACGAACGGTATCGAGCATGTAAGTGCTTGTTGTGTTCCGTGTGAAACGAGCAGTATCTGGCACTCATGAGAAAGTAAAGCTGAACCCCTTCCAGTGAATGAAAATACGGAAAACACCCTGCTCACCGAGAATTGCTGAAATGGAGAGTTCTCTCTTGTCATTCGGAAACGGTGCTGGTACTCTTACGGAAAATCGCGTTCCATTCAAACTTTTCATGCAGTCATGTTTTTTGTCACAGATCACCCCACCCTGCCGTTTAGATAAAGAGAGTGACCAACCAAGAAATTTCGGCTCTTCGCTATTCGGCGTGGGTAGGGTAGAATCAACGATCCATCGTCTCTG
>DAOSOK010000045.1 GCA_035373905.1 Candidatus Ozemobacteraceae bacterium
TCCCGACGAAAACCCTTCGGAAAACCGTACCAGACCGCTCACTGAGAATTGCTGAAACGAGCATGAAACGGTTGCATTTTGACCGGTCCGAAGATAAAGTTACACGGGAGTCGCCATTGTCCGAATCTCTCCGAGCATATCAGCCGATACGGAACCAGATGTATAACCTGCGCCTGATTTTTCTGCTGCTGACCGCGCTTGTTCTGTCTGCCGCGCCTGTCTGCGCCCAGGATGTCCTCGCTCCCGGGGATACCATCCGGGTGTGGGTGAAGGGCGAGCCGGACCTCACCGTCGAGCGTGTGATCGGCAGTGACGGAAGCATTTCCTATCCCTTGCTCGGTACCGTGCCCGTTCACGGATTGAAACCCTACGAAGCGGCCCGCACAATCGCCCGTCTGCTCGACGACGGCTATATCCGCCAGCCTCTCGTGCAGATCGACGTCACGTCGAGGGCGCCGGCCCGTTCCGAGCCGCCGGCGATTCCCGCCGTGAGCGAGAGGCCGTCGTCTTCCCCCCCCGAACCGCAAGCGGCGCCGTCCGAAGCGCCTGCGGCCCCGCTTCCCGACGCCCGGACGGAAGTACATCCCCCGGTTTCCCCCGCGGCGGCCCCGGCCCCCAAGGCCGTTGCTCCCAAACCTGTAAGCAAGCGCCTCATCGAGGTCGTCGACGGAAAAAACGGCGCGGGCATCGGCAGCGCCGCCCTGTTCCTCGGCGGAAAGATCTACCAGAGTAACCGTCTCGGTCAGATGCTCATCGAGCAGTCGAGCGGCCGCATCATTCTCATCGCCGACGGTTACAAGATTTTGCAGGGGCCGCTCGAGCGCTTCCTGCGCGCCGGAAACCCCGCCCGCATCGTCATGGACAGGATTACCGTGGCCGGGGTGATAACGGTAAAGGTCATCGATATCCGTGACGGGAAGCCGCTTCCCGGGGTGAAGGTGACCCTCGACGACATGAGCGTTAAGACCAACTCCCAGGGCATCTTCCGAATGCGCGACATCCGCAAGGAGTTCGGCGAGATCAAACTGGAAATGGCCGGCTACAAGCCGCTTCGCAAGATCATCGATTTCAAGGGGCCTGCCGAGCAGGTGCTGGCGCTGAAACGCGATGAGTAGGCGCGGCTTCACCCTGATCGAGCTGATCATCGTCGTGGCCATCATCGCCGTGCTGGCTGCCACGTCGTACAACTACTACCAGGACTCGCTTGCGACCGCCCGCGAGAACGTCGTCAGGCAGAACATCCAGATGGTCAGGGAAGCGATCGGGCGCTATTTCCAGACGAATCTCCAGCACCCCGCGGATCTCGATGCGCTCAAGCCGGCCTACCTCACGCAGTCGGCCGAACAACTTCTCGTCTATCCGCTCGGAAGCGCGACGATCGAAGTCGAGGTGCCGGCCGACAACAACGTGACGAACCTCCTCCAGTATAAGGGCGCCTTCGGCTGGGTGACGGCCGCCCAGAACAAGACGGACAAGAAACTGATACGCGCGGTGAGGGTGCGCGTCGACAGCGGATATCTGATCAACTGAAGAATAACGGGAAGCGAAGGGGATAAGAGATGGTCGAGCAGGCACAGAACCAGCCTGAAAAATCGCCGGCACAAGAGATCACGCCGGGCTCCGAGCCCAGAACGGTGCTGTCGTATCTGAACCCGTTCTACGGGACGGTTTCGCTCAGCGAACGGCTCCTTTTCACAAAGTATTTCACGACGCTGACGAGGGCCGGTATTCCGGTTCTCCGGTCGCTCGGAACGCTCGCCCGCCAGATGCAGACGGCTCCCTTCCGCAAAATGATCTGGGAGATGCGGAACGACGTCGAGGGCGGTATCCCGCTGAACATGGCCTTCCGCAAGAATGAAGACACGTTCGGGCTGCTGTACACAAACCTTGTCCGGGTCGGCGAGGAGTCCGGCCGGCTTTTCAACGTGCTCGATCGGCTCAGCACGCTGCTCGACCGCGAAATCAAACTTCGCCGGAAGGTGCTCGCGGCGATGACGTATCCGGCGGTCATCACCCTCGTCGCAACCGGCGTCGTGCTGTTCCTGATGCTGGCCGTCATTCCCCAGTTCGCGAAACTGTTCGCCCAGTTCGGGCAGGAGCTGCCGTGGCTCACCCAGCAGGTCATCAATGTCAGCAGCTTCGTCGGAAACAATTTCCTCAACCTCATCGCGGCGACCGTGGCGATTCTCCTGGTGATCTATCAAGTGAATCAGACGACCGGCGGGCGTCGTTTCTTCGATTCCGTGCGGTTGAAAATCCCTGTGATCGGAAATCTGACGCAGAAGTATGCGATCGCGATGTTCTCCCGAAACATGGCGACGCTCTTTCAGTCTGGCGTTTCGATCATCACCGCGATGAAGATCAGCATCGAGACCGTCGAGAATATCATTCTCGCCGATGCCCTCAACCAGGTCGTCCGCGACGTCGAGGGCGGTCAGCCGATCGCCAAAGCCCTCGTGAAGGTTGACATCATGCCCGAGTTGACGACGCAGATGATCGAGGTCGGCGAAGAGACCGGTAACCTCGACGACATGCTCGAAAAGGTCGCCGAGTTCTACGAGGACGAGATCAATTTCATGATCGACCAGATGACGGCCCTTGTCGAACCGGCGTTTATCCTTGTTCTTGGAACGATCGTCGGCGTTATCGTCGTAGCTATGTATCTTCCGATATTTAAAATGGCCAAGGTCGTATCGGGAGGCGGAGGCGGTGGAGGCGGCCCGACGATGCCGTAACGGTTCCGTCTGACGAAAGACGGGCTGGGAAACCGATGTTTCCCGGCCCTTTTTTATTTTTTTCGCTCATTGCTTCTTCGGATTCGTGAAAAGGCTGTCGATAGGTAATGTGTATTAGGCTGCATTGCCAGCAGGAGTCGCACCCAATCGAAGGAGCTTGATCATGCAAAACCAGCGGGCCCGGTATCGCACGGCGATGCGTTGGGCCGTCGCGTGTCTTTCCATGCTGGGATGCCTGAGTGCCGGTTCTGCCTTCGCCGGCGTGCTTTCCGACCTGTCCGTGACGGAACTGGGTGAGAAGCGGCTGTGCCTGTTCGCAGAACAGGAAATTTCGGATGTCGCCGCGCGGGCCGTTGCCAGCGATGTTCTTGAAATCGATCTGCCCGACTGCACCTTCTCCGGCGGTCCGAAGATCGTTCTCGCCCCCCACGCGAAAATCAAGTTCCTTCGCATCAACCAGATCGGCCGGCAGCCGGATATCGTCCGCGTCGCGGCCGTGTTCGAACCGGGCCTGACGTTCGTTCCGAAACTCGAAAACAAGCGGCTCATCCTCGACCAGATCGGGGAAACGCCGAAGCGTCCTCTGGTGACGCCGCAGAAGCCGACGCCGCTTCCGCCCAAGAGAGAGTTCGCTCCCGAAAAACCCGCGGGGTATGTCACGGAAAAACTGCAGGAACCCATTTCCCTGAAGACGCAGGAACCCGTTCCGACCGAACCGAGGAAGGTTGTCGTTCCTGAAAAGGCTGTTGAAACGGCCCCCGAACAACCGAGAGAGAACGTCCAGGTCGCTTCGGCCAGGCCTGCTCCCCAGGCTCCTCGCACGGCGATTCCCGTTGCCGAGCGGGAGTTTCTCGACCAGAAGGTGAGCATCCAGTTCGAACAGCAGGAGCTGACGACCATTCTCGACGCCCTGGCGCAGAAGTTCGGCCTTCGCATCTTCGCCGATGGCGGCGTGAAAGGGAAGTTCACGGTCCATGCCGTCGACATGCCCCTGAGAGATGTGCTCAAGAGCCTTCTCCTGCAGAAAAATTTCCAGTATACCCTCCGCGGCAAGGACCTGACGGTCATTTCGCTCGGCCAGCATGCCGATCGTGTTGCCCGCGAACTGCTGTTCAAGGACCTCGGCCTGAAGGATGCATTGCAAACGCTATCGAAAATGATGAACGTCAACCTCATCATTCACGAGTCCGTGAAGGACAAGAGCGTCAACTTCTACGTTGAGAACCTCAGCCTGGATGAGCTTCTCGAACTGCTCATTTCGACGAATGATCTCGTGATGAAGCCCCACAACGAAAACACCTACATCATCATGACCAAGGAAGAGGCGAAAAAGTTCGGCAATAAGCAATACAGGACGTTCAAGCTGGTCAACGCGAAGCCCGCCGAGGTCATCAGCATGATCACCGGCAGCAAGTCGCTTTCCGAAAAGATCGATACCGCCAACATGGCCGTCAATGACCGCATCAACGCCCTGTCGGTCTACGAGACGCCCGAAAATCTCGACCTGATCGCCAAAGTCATCGAAAACGTCGATGAGAAGCTGAAGCAGGCCGTCATCGAAGTCAAACTTCTCGAGGTGAACCGCTCTTTCACCAGGGAACTGGGCATCGATCTCAACAGTGGGAACGGCGTCAATATCAATGTTCCCGACGTCACCAGAATTCCGACCTCCTACGCTCTTGGTGCCCGCCTTGTGATGCTTGAAAACGAGGGCAAGGCGAAGGTGCTGTCCAGCCCCAAGATCAGGGCCGTTCACAACAAAAAGGCGACGATCAATATCGGGAAAAAGATTCCCGTTCCGTATTTCCGGTATGAAGTTGCGTCGACGACGTATCTGGGTTACGTGCCGCAGACCTACAAGGAATACCGCGACCTCGACACCGGCATTCAGCTTGATGTCACGCCTGAAATTTCACACGACAACGAAATCAGTCTTGATATAAACCTCCGTATCGATGAAGTCGTCAAGATCAATGATGATGGCCAGCCGACGCGTGACAGCCGGAGCACGCACTCCTACATCCGCGTGCAGGACGGCGAGACGGTCGTCCTGGGCGGTCTGATATCGAGCCAGAACACGACAGATACCTCGAGCCCCGCGCTGATAAACAAAATTCCTCTTCTGAAGCGGCTGACCAGTAAAACGAAAAATGTGAAGAGCGACGTCGAAATGATCATGCTCGTCACACCGCGACTCGTGAATCTCGACGATGCCGACGAGCCGTCGCCTGAGAAGTCCGAACTCGTCGTTCAAACCCGGAACTGAGACAGAAGGTTGTTATGAAGCGTCTGAACATGTTGAGGTGTCGGCCGGTAAAGGGATACAGGCCCCTTGATGCCCGTGGGTTCAACCTCATCGAGATGATGGTGGCCGTCATCATCATCGCTACGCTCGTTCTCATCGCCGTAAGAGAGTATGGGGAGTATGTCCTTCGGGCGAAGATCACCAAGGCCCAGGTCGATCTCGAAGAGCTGGCCAAGGCTGTCAGGATGTACAATACGAAGGAAGAACAACCCTTCAGAATCGCCACCTTTACCATTCTCGAGTTGGGAAGCTTCGTCGGAACCTACCTCGAGAAAGAACCCCCCTTCGATCCCTGGGGAACTCCGTATCGACACAATGCCGATATGGGAATCGTTTATTCGATCGGTCCTGACGGGCTTGACTCGCAGATTCGCGTGATACCGAATTTTCCTTCGGATGATATAATAGTAAGATATATGCCTCAGGAGTTTTTCATCACGAAGGTCGAATACGTCGACGCGAACCGGAATATCCGCATAGATTTCGGCGACAGGATCGATATCTTCTTTTCCCGCCCGGCGAAGATGACGAATGTTTCGGTGTTCGATTTCATCACCAATTACCCCGAAAGGGCTCTTGGAAGCGCAATCGTGTCGAGCCCCCCGAAGGGAAACGTTCTCTCGTTCCTCTTCGCCTCCCCGGTTCCTCCTTCGATTAATATCGGGGAAACGACGATCCGCCCCAGGGATTTCATCGATTCGATCGTCGATTGCTCTCCGCAACCACAGCCCCTGCGCAAACATGATGAAATTCTGATCCAAAGTAGAAGAATGTAGTAAAAAAAAAGAAAAAAGATTATTTTTATGTGGAAAATATCCCTTTTGAGGTAAATATACCTCGCGTCACCGCGCGGGGGTTTTTCTTATAGAGAACAGAAGAGGATCGTCGAGAAAATAATTTCCATTCGCCAAAGCGGGTACAAGGCTTGCGTAAATAAATATAGATTTATTTCAAGGTGTAAAATTTCAAGACTGAAGGCAGATTTTTGAGTTCTTTGACAAAAATATAAAAAACTTCTGGAAAATTTGTAAAATATACATATTCTTTGGCGGTATGATTATTGCCGATGGTATGATAAGATAGCGCTAAATCTGACCTGAATGGGGATTTCATGAGACTCTTCCCTGGTGGTGTTTATGGCGGGAGCCGAGGGTTCACCCTGATAGAACTCCTCGTGGTAATTGCGATCATCGCTATCCTGGCGGGAACGGCCCTTCCGTATGTACAATCCTATGTCCTTGAAAGCAAGATCAGCAAAGCAAAGGCCGATCTTGAGGAAATCGGTCGGGCCATAGCCATCTACGAAACGCGGGAAAAGGTATACATGGCCTCCGATGTTTCTCTCCTCACAGGTCGGTATCTGAATAGATCCCCTATTGACCCGTGGGGCCGCCCTTTTATCGTGGCGACGCATGCTGGAACGGTATACTCCTCAGGCCCCGACAGAAACCCGGCAACGCAGGATGATAACGTATTTTATATGTATCAGCCTCTTCTCGCGCTGGTGAGAGCCAGATGGGTGGATGCCAACCAGACCGGTCGGGTCGATACGGAGAATACGCCGGATTACCTCCTGCTCACATTTTCCCGAACCATCAACGACAAGGCCCCGGGGGCGGACGTGAAAAGTCCCCTGAATTTCAGTTTCAGCAGTATTGCTGATGCCGATGTCGAAAACCTCTTCGCCTGGGACCAAGTCGCCACGATGCCCGATGGAAAAGGCCTGATGATTCCCCTTGCCACGGCGGCGCACATGATTTTCACCCCGGGAAGCGATACCGTTGCCGTGAAATCCGGGAATACGCTTTTCGATACCTCGATCTTTCAATTGAACAGATGCATTTCAAGCCAACCGGTTATTATCAAGGCTGAATAAAGAAAATTATACATTCCTAAGGAGAATTGGGTATGAGACGGGGCTTTACATTGATCGAACTGTTGGTGGTTATCACGATCTTGGCTGTCCTGGCCGGGGCCGCGATGCCGTATGTCCAGTCGTATGTTGAAGAGTCGCGTCTGGCCAAGGCAAAAACGGACCTTGAAGAAATTGCACGAGCGTTGATTGTCTATGAAACCAGGGAAGGCGAATACAACCAGGGTGATGTGTCGATTCTTACCGGCCGATATCTGAACAAATCTCCGATCGATCCCTGGGGCAAGGCCTATCGGGTCGCCACGGCCGAAGGAATCGTTGTCTCGTGTGGTCCTGACCGGAGTTTTGAGGATGCGGACGACAACCTGTTCTATCCCTATCAGCCGCCCTTGGCGCTCGTTCAGGTGAAATGGGTCGATAAGAATAATTCGGGTGCCGTAGACACGCAGAATATCAACGACGAGCTCCATCTCCTTTTCAGTCGTAAGCTCAAATGCGCCACGAGTACGATCACAGGCAAACTGGGCGAGTGCTTCGGCATATCCACGGATGGAGCGAGTATCGCTTCGATTCCGGCGGTCGTTGACAGCACCGGTGATGCGATCAGAATGGTTGCCTCCAGAACCGTTATTCTGAAAGTATTAACCGGAAGCCAGAATGCTTTCCTCGTCGGAAGCAGTACGATTCAGGTTCTGGAAGGTCATAAAACACTGATCGATATGGCTGCGGTGCCGAACTTCTGTATTTCGTCGCAACCCGTCATCATTCTTCCTCAGTAAGTATCTCAAGAAAAAGGAGACATTCTATATGAAACGCGGTTTCACCCTCATCGAACTTCTCGTCGTCATCACAATTATCGCGGTACTGGCCGGTGCCGCCATGCCGTATGTCCAGTCCTACGTCGAAGAGGCCCGGCTCGCCAAGGCCAAAACCGACCTTGAAGAGATCGCCCGCGCCCTGATGGTGTATGAAACCCGGGAAGGCGAATACAACTCCGCCGATGTTTCGATTCTCACCGGCCGCTACCTGAACAAGGCCCCGATCGATCCCTGGGGCAAGGCCTATGCGGTTTCGACCTCCGCCGGTTATGTCTACTCCGGCGGTCCGGACAGATCGCTGACGAATGCGGATGACAACCTCATCTATTCCTACCAGCCGCCCTTGGCGCTGGTCCAGGTGAAATGGGTCGACAAGAACAACTCCGGCGCCGTCGATGCCCAGAACATTAACGACGAACTGCATCTCCTGTTCAGCCGCAGACTTTCTGGTGATAATGCGAATTGGTTAACCTCCCCGGATACTGAGGAGATTCCGAAAGCATTGAAGGCATGCTTCAGGTTGTCTTCAACTGGCGATATTACGAGCGTTATCGCTAGTGGGGTTACTGATGGAAAGAGTGACGTTAGAATCGTTGCTTCTCGGACTATCATTCTCAAGGTGAGTGCCGCCGATTCATTCGCCGTCGGCAGTGACACAATCACGATTATCTCGGGCCATGACACTTTGAAAGATCTTGCAAATCCTCCGAATGCCTGTATCTCGTCCCAGCCGGCCGTTATTATGCCGCAATAACGAAGTATCTGGTGGGTTGATTCCTGACCTTGTATGTAATTTGACAGGAGGAAATATTATGATACGCAGACAGGGTTTCACTCTGATTGAACTGTTGATTGTCGTCACGATCATCGCTATTCTGGTCGGCGCCGCAGTTCCCTACGTCCAGGACTACGTCGACCAGACCCGAACCAGCCGCGCCAAGGCCGATATCGATGAAATCAAGCGTGCGCTCATGCTTTATGAAGTTCAGTATGGCCATTATACAAGTGATACCATTGCCAGCTTGGTTGGCCCCTTTCTGACCAGAAATCTTCCCGATCCTTGGGGAAATGCTTATAAAGTTGATGATAAAAAATCAAGAGTATACTCAATGGGGCCAGATGGAGAAGCCGGTAATGGTGATGACGTAACTGCCGATTTCCGTCCTCGAATGGCTGTCACACGGGTGAATTTTGTTGATATTGATGGTGACGGTGTTCCGAGCACAAATGATGTGTTGTCTGTCAGGGTGTGCCGACCCCTTGCCTCTACTGTTGGAACCGACAATGTCCTCGTTGTCTCTGATAGCGGAACTGTTGCTACATTAGCTAGCCCTACCAGAGTGAATGATTATACGGTTCAATTTACATTGGGGACAATATCTAATATGGTCCTGAGTGAAAGCAAACTTCTGATCAGTTCCGGAAATGCCATCAAGGATGAAAGTGCTACTGATTTTCTCGAACAAGCTCGCCCGGATCGGCTGAAAATATTCTTCGAATGATATCAAGATTTTGAAAAGCGGCCTCTGGCGAGGCCGCTTTTCTCAAAATCCCTTCTGATTTTCCCCATGGCCTTGGTAATTCTTCAGGAGAATGAGTTATGAACACGAAAAATAAAGGCTTTACGTTGATCGAATTGCTAATTGTGGTTACGATCATCGCAATCCTTGCTGGCGCAGCAATTCCCTATGTCCAGGACTATGTCGAACAGACGCGGTCCGGACGCGCAAAAGCCGATCTGGATGAGATCAAGCGGGCGATCATGCTGTATGAGGCTCAGTTCGGGACCTATACGAGCGATAACATCGCCAGCCTCGTTGGCCCATTCCTCACCAAGAACATCCCTGATCCCTGGAGCAGTGCGTACGTGGTCAGCAACGCCAGTTCCACCGTTTATTCGTATGGCCCTGATGGAAAAGACGGTACGGGGGACGAAATCATCGTCGAGTATCGCCCTCGCTGTAACCCGGGCCTACTATCTTGATGCCAACGGTGACGGCCTCCTGAGTACGGGTGATGCTCTTCACATCGTCGTGTGTCGCCCCGCCTCCGGGGACGTGTTTTCAAGCACCGGATTGTCGATTGCAGACGCCGGAGGCGCCGTTCTTTCCTCAGGCGATTGGCTGAGCGGGACACTGGCCAGTTTCACCTTCACCGGAATTACTCCGGACTTCAGGCCTGGTTCGAGTACGCTCAGTGTCGCTGCCAATAATGCGATCGTTGATCAGAGTAATACCAAAGCTCGTGCCGATACTTTGAAAATTCTGTATCAATAATGGTTGTATGGTTTCCTATCTTCCCGGTGCCAGCAAAAGGAGAATGATGATGAAACGTGGTTTTACCCTGATCGAGCTTTTGGTCGTGATCACGATACTCGCAGTGCTTGCCGGCGCTGCAATGCCGTATGTCCAATCATACGTCGAAGAGGCTCGCCTGGCCAAGGCCAAAACCGATCTTGAGGAAATCGCCCGCGCTTTGATGGTATATGAAACTCGGGAAGGTGAATATAATTCCAACGATGTGTCTCTTCTCACCGGCCGCTACCTGAACAAGGCCCCGATCGACCCCTGGGGCAAGTCCTATGCCGTTTCGACGTATTCCGGCTTCGTATACTCCGGTGGACCTGACAGAAGCCTGACCGATGCTGATGATAATATCATCTTTTCCTATCAGCCCCCGTTGGCTCTCGTCCAGGTAAAGTGGATCGACAAGAACAACTCAGGTGCTGTCGACGCGCAGAACGTTGCAGATGAACTCCACCTTCTTTTCAGTAGAAGACTCTCCGGGGCGAAAGCGAATGAGCTGACCACAACAGATGCTGCCACAGCTCAGAATGCCTTGAATGCCTGTTTTGCGTTATCCTCCATCGGTACGGGGGATATTACCAATGTTGTTCAATACGGAGCTGCCGATGCAGTGAGAATAACCGCCTCGAAAACGGTCATTCTCAAGATCAAACCAACCGCCACGCCGGACATTTTTGCGGTTGGAAGCGACAAGATAACAATCAAGACGGACCATAAAACCCTGTATGATCTTTCCTCTCCGATTGCAAATGCTTGTATTTCTTCTCAGCCGGTAACAATTCTACCGCAATAATACCCAAAACAAAAGCGGCCCCGTAACTGGGGCCGCTTTTGTTTTTGGGACGTTCGAGGGGTAAGACTTGGTTTGAATTTTTCGAGAGGGTGTTCTATTGTGGAGTTATCGGAGGTGTGGTAACATCCCCGATCATGAACAGACATGCATTTACCTTGGTCGAGTTGCTTGTCGTCGTGGCCATCGTCCTCGTGCTGGTTGGTGTGGTGTTGCCCTATTATCAGAACTACGTCCGGGAGGCGAAAATTTCCAAGGCACGGCATGAACTCGACATTTTGAAGGAAGCATTGATCAAGTTCAATACCTTTGAAGACCGAAAGTTCGGCTTTTCCGGCCAAGGGGCACGACTCGAACTGCTTCTTGGGAAATATCTCCAGAATATCCCGTTTGACCCATGGAACAGGCCGTATGAAGTGTATCCCGATCGCGGACAGCTTTTGTGTCTCGGGCCCGATCATATCGCGTCCTATGATGACATCCTTGTCGACTACGAGCCCCCACTCGCACTTCAAAAAGCGACATGGATCGATGTCGACAATAACATCCATATTTCGCCCGGCGATCTGCTGAAGCTCGAGTTCAGCAAGCCTCTTCAGGCTTCAAACTCTGTTCGGTTGACGAACGCATCGCCGGCGGTCGACGCCGATCTGCTGTTTTCACCGGAGGTTGTCGTTTCCAATATGATTGCTTCGATCACGACGGCGAGTTCGACCGATATCTACCTGAACATCATCGAGTCGAATGACAATACCTTTTTCCCCGGCTCTTCCACCGTCATGGTCGCGGAGAGCAATATCCGGATTGTCGATTATGCCGGTCGGCCGGCGAACGGAACGGCAGGCCAGTTTCCCGGCCTGGAAGTCACCATTCAGAATCGTTGAGAAAACATGAAACATACCCGAGAAGACAACGAAAACGCGAAGTTTGAACGAGGCGAATTCCATGCAAAAGGTTGGGGAAATCTCGACGCGCTGGACTGGCTGATCTACATCGGCGTGATTCTTGTCACGCTGATCGTGCCGTTCCTCTATTCGAGGCAGACGACGGAAAATTTCCTCACCCCCAAAGAGTTTACGGCAAAAATCGCTCTTGCCTTTCTGGGCGCGGTTTTCTGCCTGAGATTTATTGCAAACGGGAGGATACAGTTCAAACGTACGAAGCTGGATCTGCCCCTGGTGGGATTTTTTGGCCTTGCCCTTTTTTCCATTGTTTGGAATGACAACGTCCCGTCGGCCCTCCGCGACCTTCGGGGCACCTTCCTGATCCTGATGCTTTTTCCCCTGATCGTGAACGTCGTTCGCGAGCGGTGGCAACTCGAAGGCGTGATCTGGACGATGGTGATTGCCGGCATCGCGACGAGCACGCTCGGGATCATGGAGGCATACAACCTCTATTTCAAACTCGATTCGGTCAACGGCATTTCCTTTGTTCGGGATGACATCCTGGCAGGGCAGTTCGATTACACGTCATGGTATCTCCCGCTGTTTCCCCAGTTGGCGAGCAAAGATTACAACATGGCGTCGATTGTATCCACCTTCGGGAACCGGAATTATCTCGGAACGTTCGCCATGTTCTCGGCATTTTTCCCGCTCGGTTTTTTCTTTTATTATCGCAATCCTGCCATGAAGGCGATTTCCATCAGCCTTTTCTCATGGATGGTCTACGGTCTGTATATCACCCGGTGCCGTGCCGCTCTGCTTGGTGTCATCGCCGGCGTTGTGTTCATGTTTTTCATGCTGGTTCTGTTCGATCGCAGTTGGAAATTCGTCAGGCGCCATGCGGTTTTTTTCTGGATCGTGGGCAGCGTTCTTGTGGGCGGCCTCATCGTTTCGGCCGTTACCGCAAAATCCACCGATATGTGGGGGAAGATCCGGAACACGTTTACGATGGACCGCACGGTCAGCAACACCTTCGAACGGGTCTGGGTCTGGTATGCCACCTTCCGGAACTGGCTCGATAACCCGAAACTGCCGCTGAGATCCGCCGAAGAGAGAAATATGATCGACATGGCGCAGGAAACCGGAGATCTTCCCGCGCGAATCTCCCGATGGTTGGTGGGCGGCGGTTATGGATCGTTCAAGCATTTCTTTCCCCTCCAGGAAGCCAAAACCCTGGATGACGAAAACAAGGAGACCTTCGCCGCCGTTACCTTCCGCCAGGCCCACAACGACTGGCTCCAGGTGCTTGCCGAACTCGGCGTCATCGGCTTCGGGTTGCTGTTGTGGCTGGTATGGCGGTTCTTTGGCGGCATCTACCACGCGATCAAAGCCGACATGCAGGGGGGCCGGGCAAGCGACTTCCGCGGGGACCACGTTCTGCTGATCACGCTGGGGGCCGCGATGATCTCGCAACTGACCGCGGCCGTGCCCGACTTCCCGTTCCATCGCATCGAGACGGCGTTGTATGCCGTCATCGTTCTGGCGCTCGTTCCCGTGATGGCGGAGACCGTGTTCTTTTCGCGGCAGCTTCCTCTCGCGACGATTGACACCGTTCCGAACGCCCCGGTGTGGGTGGGGATGCTCGGTGTGGTGGCGGGGCTTCTCGCCATCAACTACGAGGTGCGAAGCTGGCAGGCGGATATCAAGGTTCGCGCGGCGGAAGCGTATCTCGGCCAGCGAGCCTCTCCCGAAAGCGTCCTGATGGCAAAGCGGGAACTATTGAATGCGATGCAGATCGACCCGCTCCCGGGCGACCAGTATCTGAAAATGGCGACGATTCTCGAGCTCGAGAACAAGCCGCAGGAAGCCCTCGATTTCGCCAACCGGGCCTGGAAAAACATCAACTTCAACGCCCGCTCGACGTATCATTCCGTCACGTTCAGGCGTCTGCACATTTTCTACCACCTGCTGCAGGACAGGAAAAAAGCCCTCGATGAGGCGTTGTTCGGCCAGTATCTCACCGCGGGCGAGGCGCGCTCCATCTACTACTTCTACGCCGGCAAGATCGCTCTCGAACTCGCCGACTTCGCGAAGGCGGAGTGGGCGCTGGCGCGCGCGATGAACTATCCGACCTTCGTCACACAGGCCGCGGCGAATCTCGCCGTCGTCAAGGCGTCGATGCAGAAATGGCCGGAAGCGCTCGCGCTGGCAGCCTCGATTTCGGCCCTGGTGAACGACGCCGACCCGACGATGCTCGATATCGTCGGGATTTCCGCCACGAACCTCGGCCAGACGGCTACGGCGGAACAGGCGTTGCGCAAGGCGGTGAGCCTCGGCCCGACGCAGCCCGTCTACAAGCGCGATCTCGGCTCGCTCCTGATCAGGACCAACCGGACCGCCGAGGGCCGGGCGCTTCTGGAAGAAGCCTACGGCAGCACCGACCTTCCGCCCCAGATGGGCGAAGAGATCAGGACCCTTCTCGCCTCGTTGACGGTCCAGCAGCGGAAGATGGCCGATGACCTGCTGGCCGCAGGGAACAGAGCGCCTGCCATTGAAATATTGCGAGAAATATATGGCGGCCGCGTTCTTCCCGACGGGATGAAGGCGGACGTCGAAGCGAAACTGAAGGAACTCGGCGCGATGACCGCCGAACGGGCTCCCGCACCGGCTGAAGCCCCGTCCATTCCGTCCGTTCCTTCTCCATTCCCGCCGCTTTCCGGCGAGCCGAACGCGAAGCCCGCGACCGGTGGTGCCTCTCAATGACGCGCGCCGCTTCCCCGCGACATCTGAGGGGCATGGGAGTCGCCGGAAAAGCACTCCTTGCCGCCTGGATTCTCCTTGCGCTGTTCACCGGCGGCTGTCGGTCAGAGCGGAAACTTCCCGAGCGGCTTCAGGCGGATTTCTCACGGAATTCGCCTGACGTTCTCAGGCTGGGATTGTACGGCGACGTGAGCGATCTGTCACCGATCGGTCACCATGGCGAATACGATCGGTCCATTTGTAACCTGATTCATGCCGCTCCGCTGAGATTCGCCGCCGACGGAAGTCTGGAGGGGGACCTCTTCGCATCGTGGGTGAGTTATCCCGACGAAAACGGACGGCTTATTGTCGACGGCATCTGGAAGCAGAATCTGATGTGGCATGACGGGACGCCGTTCGACCCGAAAGCGCTCGAATTCACGTTCGCCGCGATGCGCGACCCCGCGAATGCCTCGCCTTATGCGGCCCTTGCTTCAGCTGTTGTCGAGGTCGCTCCCATGGATCGCGGCCGGCGGATTCGCATCGTGTTTCCGGGGTTGTCGCGGCGGTATCTCGAGTTGCTGACAGCCGGCCTTCTTCCGCCCCACCTTCTCGAAGGTAAATCCATTCCCGAGGCGAAAGTCGAACGACGGGTGAATGCCTCCGATGCGGTTGCAGGCGGGGAAACCGGAACGTCGACCCAAGTCCTCTACTCCGAGTTTCCCGTCGGTCTCGGGGCATACCGTCTCTCAGACCGAAAACGGGGGATGTTCCTGGAACTCGAGGCGACCCGGGAGGCAGCTTCCGATACGGCCCGTCCGACGTTCCGTCGGATTCTCGTGAAGTGTCACGCCCAGTTCGAGACGCTTCTGAATGATTTCCGGCAGGGAAGACTCGACTGGATACCGGTTCCGTCAGAAATTGCCTCGAAAATAGAGGAACTCCAGATTCCGGACGCTCGATTTCATCGCTATCCGAACCCGAGTTTTCTGTTCTGGGGATTCAATCTGAAGAAACCCCCGTTCGATCAGGAGCGGGTCCGAAAAGCCCTTGCCGCCGGGATAGACAAAGGGGCCGCCAGGTCGAAGATTCCCTACGACGGAATGGTGCTCGCAAACATGCCGTTCCCGGCCTCGGCAACCGGAAATCTTACGAAAAACGCCCCCGAAGCCGCGCAAACCCCGGCAGATCTCGTCCGACTGCTTGATGGAACCGGGCTGAAAGATTTGAACGGTGACGGAAAAAGGGATGTGAACGGGAAACCCTTTTCCATGAAGATTCTCGTCAACGAAGAGAATCTCGTCAGAAAGCTGGTTGCGGAAGAAATATCCACTCAGCTCAGACGCGCGGGCATCGACGCCTCGGTTGAGGCGATCAGCTGGTCCGAGCTTCTCGGAACCAAGCTTGTCGGCGATACGTGGGACAGTTTCCTACTGGCGTTTCAACTGCCTCGGGCCGGGAATGCCATCGATCTTTGGCATACCCCGACGGCATCGATCACCGAATCCCTGAATTATTGCGGAGTTTCCGACTTTGAACTCGACGGACTTCTCGAACAGCTCGACCGGTGGCCCGAACAGGCGAGTCCCTCGGCATACCTCGGAAGCATTTCCGAACGGCTCGAGGCTGTCACACCGGGAGCATTTCTGTTCAGGCCGGCGGATGTGGCCGCGTGGCATACGTATTTGACAGGCCCCGAGAACGAGGCTGGCATGATCGATATGCGTCCGTCTGCCTGGCAAAAGAAGGTTGGAAGCAGCGACGCTCCGGCGTCGGCTGGCTCACCCGATATCCGGTGACAGCGGATGCCCCCGATCCTGAGCGTTTCTGACTATTCGCTGACCCTGCACGGCAGTGATGGGCGGCCTCTTCCGGTGCTTCAGAGCGTGAACCTGGAAATCGCCCGGGGCTGTTGCGTCGGCGTCGCCGGCGAGTCTGGTTCGGGCAAGTCCGTCCTTGCGCTGAGCGTGATGGGGTTGCTGCCGCAGTCAGCTGTCGTCGCGCGCTCGGGGACGATCAGGTTCGATGATCTCGACCTGCTTTCGCTCGACGAGGAAGCGTTTCGCACGATTCGCGGCAGGCGCATGGCGATGGTGTTCCAGGAGCCGATGACGGCGATGAACCCGCTGATGACCCTCTTCGACCAGGTCGGCGAGACGGTGCAGGCGCATCTGCCCGGGGCAACCCGCGAGGAAATACGGGACCGCGTCATGCGATCGCTTCAACGGGCCGGCTTTGCCGATCCCGCGCGGTTCATCTCATCCTTCCCTCATCAGCTGAGCGGAGGCATGCGCCAGCGGGCCATGCTCGCCATGGCGCTCGTCATGGAGCCGGAACTCGTCATCGCCGACGAGCCGACCACCGCTCTCGACGCGGCTCTCCAGATCCAGCTTCTCGGGGAGCTTCGGCGACAGGTGCGGGCCGGCGGCAGTTCGATGATGTTCATCAGCCACGATCTCGGCGTCATCAGGGCCGTGTCCGACGAACTCGTCGTGATGTATGCCGGCGTCGTCGTGGAATCCGGGCCGACGCAGGACGTGATGGCTCGGCCGGCGCATCCCTATACCGCGGCGCTGATCGAGGCTTTGCCGCGATTGATCATCGAAAAGCGCCTACCCCGGCCGATTGCAGGACATCTGCCGGCTCCCGACAGAAAGCCGGCCGGCTGCGTTTTTTCCGATCGGTGTTCCAGGGTGCAGGAAAACTGTCGGAAGGCATTGCCCGGAGTGACCGAGCTTGGAACAGGCCGCCGGGTGCGCTGCCTCTTTCCGAACGGCTGAATTTTCCTTTGGTTATCCGTTGGAGAAACTCCGGAATCGTCCGATAGGAAAGCAATCACCGATCGATTGCGGGGTTCGAGACGCCTGTGACCTCACCTGAAAAATCGCTTCCCTCCGTGCCCGCGGAAGGCGCGCTGGCGGCTGTCTCTGCCGGTCTGGCCGGTGGCGCCGGGGTTGCAGCCGCGGCAGCAGCAGCTGTCGGGGGGGCGGCGGGATGTTCCCGGCCGGAGACCCCGGTTTTGTCCGTCCTGGGGGTCGGGAAAGCCTTCGAGCTGGAACGCCCTCTCTGGAACAGATGCGCGGACTGGTGGAGTGGCCACCCTGCACCCAGGATTCAAGCGCTCTCTGATGTATCGTTCGAAGTCGGAGCGCACGAAACCGTCGGCATTCTCGGCGAAAGCGGGTCTGGAAAGTCGACCCTTGCGCGCGTGCTGATGGGACTCCATCAGGCGGATGCCGGACATGCGATGCTCCAGGGACGCAGCCTGTTTTCAGCTGACCGGGGCGTCATTCTGGAAAATCTCCGCCACATGCAGATGATCTTTCAGGACCCCTTCAGTTCGCTCGATCCGCGGATGTCCGTACGACGCATTCTTGAAGAGCCGCTTCGCATACACGATGCGGGGCACAGCTCTGGGTGGGGCGCTCGCCTCGAGAACGGCCTGGCTGAAGTCGGGCTCGAACGCGATGTTCTGGACCGGTATCCCAGCGAGTTCAGCGGGGGCCAGCGCCAGCGGATCGGCATCTGCCGTGCGCTGATTCTGAACCCGACCCTGCTGATCGCCGACGAGGCGGTTTCCGCCCTCGACGTGTCCGTGCAGGCGCAGATCCTTGAACTTCTTCTGCGCTTGAAAGAGGCGCGCGGGCTTTCTCTTTTATTTATATCACATGATATAGCTGTCGTCCGCCAGATATCCGACCGCGTGCTGGTCCTGTATCGGGGAAAAATCGTCGAGTCGATGCCGGCCGACTGCCTCCTTCGTGATCCGGCGCATCCCTACACCCGCAGGCTTCTCGAAGCCGCTCTTCATTTGCGCGAAGGCGCGCAACTGACCGCGGATGCCGCCGACGCGGCGGGGGGAAACGCACGAGGTGCGACCGGTTGTCCCAGTCGCGATCGCTGTGTTCGTGCGAGTTCCGTATGCGCAGATTCGCCTGCGCTCGCCGAACTTCATCCGGGCCACCTGGTCGCCTGCCACCACCCGAAAAACTGAAAACGTCGGTGCACTGCACACGGCGATCGGTTTTTATGATACCTTTATTCCTCGATTGCAGGGCGTCGTCCATTCCCGTGGGCGGAGCCTCACTGGCAATGCATAACTGACGGCGGGCGCGCCAGTTCCCGTTCGCCGGAAACTCTGGAGATCGCAGGCATCATGACAACCGTTCGCAACGACGAGATCGACACCGAATCCCTGAAGAAGGAAATCAAGCAGGAGCTCATCAAGCGCGAGATCATGATGGGCATGGACGACGACGAGATCGACCTGTTCGAGCTCGGCAAGGTTCTCTGGAAACACTGGCGCATGGTGCTGGTCATGCCCTTCGTCGTCGCCGTCATCGCGGCGCTGTACAGCCTGACGATCCCCAACCAGTTCAAGTCGAAGGCGACGATCTTCGTCCACGCCAAGGGCGGCAGCGGCGGCATGAGCGCTCTGCTCAGCAGTCTCCCGATGGCCGGCATGCTCGGCGGCCTCGGCGGCGGTGGCGGAGCCGAGTATCTGATGGCGTATCTGAAAAGCGACGATATGTCCGCGCGCATCATCAGACAGTTCGGCGTGGCGACGAACCCGATTCTGATGGGGGATCGGCCGCCCGAGGACGTGAAGATCGACGATCTGATCAAAAAGATCGGGAATATCGTCAACATTTCGAAAGACAAGGACGGTCTGATCACGGTCGCGGCCGAAACGACGTCCGCAACTCTCTCGGCTGACCTGGCCGCCGCCTACCTGGTGAACCTGAACATGTATGCCAAGGGGCCCGCCACGCAAAAGCGCGTGTTCATCGAGGAACAGCTCGCAAAGGTACAGAAAGAACTCGATGAGGCCGAATCTAAGTTCAAGGCATATCAGGATAAGAACAAGCTGATTGCAATCGACGAACAGGCCAAGGCTGTTGTCGAGAGTCTCGTCAAACTCGAATCGTCGAAAGTCGAGAGCGATGTTGCCCTCAAGATGCAGGAAAGCCTCCTGAAGTCGATGGCGAACCTTCCCGAACTGGTGCGCATCGAGGGCCAGAAGGTCTCCGAAGAAGCCCGCCAGAAGGCGCTCGACAAGGCGATCGGCGACGTCGAGAAGAAGCTCGAGGGGATTCCGGAACTTGCTCTGCAGTATGCCCGTCTGATGCGGGAGCTCAAGGTCAAAGAGAAAGTCTTCGAAACATTGACCACGCAATATGAAATGGCGAAAATCTCTGAAGCCGAGGAAGGAAGCCAGTTCGAGGTGATCGACCGGCCCTTCCCAGCCGAGCGCAAATCGAAACCGAGTCGCTCGCTGATCGTGATTCTCTCTGGTATAACGGCCGGTATGCTTGGCGTTTTCCTCGCCTTCTTCGTGGAATTCCTCGAAAAGCGGCGGCGGGAAGAGGCTGCGAAGGCCGGTGGAAAGCGCGAAGCCTGACAGCCCTCCGCAGGTGAGACTCTTCGAGTGGTTTGCCGAATGGTTCGGCCGCGTGCGGAACGGTCGCTGTTCCGGCCCCCCGGGCGAAGTGTTGCGTCAGGCCGGCGCCCCCGGCAACCTGTATCCGTGGATTGAAACCCTTTGCGATACGGAGCATCCGCTGAAAGAAACCCCTCAGGGATGGGTTCCCGACCTTGAAAAGAGGCACAGGGCCTGCCGGCGGGGTGCTGGGCAGTATTACACGCCGGAATCGCTCGTGAAACGGCTTCTTGTCGAAACCGGCCTTTCCGGCGCATGCGGGGCTGCGCTCGATCCCGCGTGTGGAGACGGGGCGTTTCTGGTGCCGCTTGCCGAACTACGGCTCGGGAGGAACGGCGCCGGCTCCCTGAATGAACTGACCGGGATCGATCTTGATGCAGAAGCGCTGCTGACATGCCTGGCACGGTTGATAGCCGTCGCTCCGGAGCGCGGATGGCCTCGTCTCGAACAACGGGATTTTCTGCTTGATCCGCCTGAGGGACGGTTCCGACTCGTTCTCGGAAATCCGCCGTACCGGGTCAACCTTCCCAAAACGGTTTGTGAGAAATTAGCCGAACGATATGCGACCACCGAAGGCGAAAAAGATCTGTACACGTTTTTCATCGAGGGCGGCCTGAATCTTCTCGAACCGGACGGCGCGTTGCTTCTGCTCACGTCACATGGATGGCTCGTCAACCATCAATGCGCGAAGATCAGAACGCTCGCGTTCGCCGGACATGACGTCAGGCGCCTGTTCCTGCTTCCGACGCGCTTCTTCCCCGATGCTCCGGGGGTCATCCCCGTGGTGACGGAAATCCATCGCGTATTGAATGAACACGCCTCCGTGCGTGTCTATGACGCGTATGACGAGACCGAAGGCTGGCGTATCCGGCGAACCGCACCCGCGGAAAGGTTTCTGGAGCCGACGGGTTTGAGAAAAGCCCTCGCGGATCCCGTCGTTGAAGAACTGTTCGAACGAATGGAAGCCGGAAATGCCCGGCTTGGCGAGATCGCGAAAATCGGCGTCGGCATCCAGGAATCGACGCGAAGAGGAGACCGGGTCTCCAGGTTCGTCAGTGGCTCCCCGACGGGGGCGACGGCCGTGAGGGTCATCCGCGGCCGCGAAGTGGAGCCCTTCCGGATCCGCTGGGAGGGGCTGTTTCTCGATTACGGGCCCCATCTGACCTACGCCGGCGACCCGGAGATCTTTCGCGGCGAGAAACTGGTATACCAGAATCTCCGACATGAAACACTGCCGGTACGGCTCGTGGCGGCACTCGACAGGGACGGATTCTTTCCGAAAAATTCGCTTTCATATATATGCCGGCCGAAGAGCCCTTTCTCCCTCGAATATATCGCCGGGCTCCTCAACAGCCGTCTCGTCAACGCCTGGTTTGCCGGCAGATTCTTCAGCTTCCACGTCACCGTCACGCAGGTCCGCTCCATCCCGATCCCCGAGGCCGACGAACGGCGTCGGGGTGCCGTCGAGCAGATCGTGCGAAGACTCGCGAATCTCTCCCCGGGAGACGGCATCCGTGAGAGCGATGCCATGCAATTGTCGCTGGCCGTCGCCGCCTGCTACTTTCCCGACAAAGATCCCCTGCAGATCGTTCGACAGATTGCTTGATCGAATATTGAGCCTGTGATACACTGGGTTAGCACTCTGAATCGAAGAGTGCTAAATGAACCAATCTCGTCGACAGGCGTTCATACTCAGGAGGAGACATATGCCGACATACAGTTATTTCTGCCCGGCGTGTGAGAAGAAATTCGATGCCTTTCATTCGATGAAATGTACGGATCCGCAACTGTGTCCGACCTGCGGAACCGCGGGAAAAAAGCTGCTTTCGGCCAGTTCGATCATTTTCAAGGGCTCGGGATTCTATACGACGGATTATAGAAGCTCGGGATACGTCGAGGCGCAGAATCGCGACAAGGACACGTCGACACCTGCCGCTCCGAAGAGCGACGGCGGCTCGGGCGGCGCTTCCTCCGGGGCGGGCACCGCGAAAACAGCCGATTCCTCCGCGCCGTCCGCGTCGTCCGGTGACGCGTCGTCGCCGAGTTCGACCGCCGGAGGGAAGGAACAGGCGTGCGCGGCCTGAGTTCCCGTGATCGATCCGCTGCTTGAAGGTCTCGCCGATCCGGACCCCGAACGACGCCGCAGGGCGATCTTCGGGGTCCTTTCGCATCGGCGCCATGACCTGCTGACGCCCCTGTATGACCTGGCCCTGGCGGAAAAAGAGGCCGGCCTGGCCGTTCTCGCGACCCAGGTCGTGCTGTCGCTCCGTTCCGCCCCGCCCGATCCGCGCCAGGACGAACTGATCGAACGGGCTGTGGCCGACCGCGATCCCGACAGGCTCGACGAGGCTTCCTGGGAGTATCTCGAAACCGCGGGAACTCGCCTGCAGAGACTCCATGTGCTTGCCTTGCTCTCGCGGCATGACGCTCCGCCTCGACATGCGCGCGGGTTTCTCGAAAGCTGTATCGGCCATTGCGACCCCGACGTGCGAACGGCCGCATGTCGGCCGGCCGTTGCCGCCGGGAACGGGCGCCTGCTGGCCTGGGTGCTCGCGGCCATCGAAGACCCCGACGCCGGCGTCGGGCGCGAGGCGGTGGCTGCGATTCAGACCGCGCCCCGCGCCCTCATCGCCGACGCTCTGGAAGAGGCTCTTACGGACGCCGACGAATGGGTGCCGGCCTGCGTCGCCGAGTTCCTTCCCGTCCTTGCCGGCGAGGAGATGCGCGAATCGCTCCTGCGGGGGGGCGAAAGCGCTCTGCCCAGGGTCGCCGCGAGATCACGCGAGGCTCTTGCCAGGCTCGACGCGCGAAAAATGGCCTCCCGCCTTCCGCCTCCTCCGCCGCTTCCGAAACCCATCGAACGGCCGGCCGATGTGAAATTCTCCTTTCCCTCGCCAATGCCGGTCGCGACGAAACCCGCCGTCGCCGCGCCGCCGCCGGGCCCGCTTCCCTGGGCGCACCTCGTGACGGCGCTGGCGTCCGCACCGGAAACGATCCCTGCGGCAGGCCCCGAAATCGCCCCTCCGACTCCACCGCCGGCCAGAGAGACCCCGAAGAAGGAACGCGTCATCTCGATGCGCAGCAGAATAACGAAAGATAAACATGAGAAACCGGCAGCCGTCATGGAGAAACCGTTCGCCTCTGCGATGGCAGATGGCGGGGCACGCCTTGTTTCCCGGCCGCAGGCGGGAGAGGTTTCTCTGGCAACGCCCCGTCCGCCGGGAGATGCCCTTTCTTCCGTTGATATATCTGCAGATACACCAGGGCAACTCGATTTGGACGTATGGGAGGCTGTTTCCATCGATTTTGCTGCGCCGAGGGAGCCGAGGCTGGCGGTGCAGATCGAGCCGGCAGGGGAACCGCCGGTTGGCATGTCCGTTTCAGACACAGCGGACATCGAGATAACGATCGACGATGCGCATGTCGCACAGACCGCTCCGTTGAGCGAGGCATCGGAAGCCCCGGAACAATCCCGGGACGGCGCGCTGTCTCTTGCAAAGCCGCCGATGATCGATACGATCCTTGCACGGTACCCGTCGTTCGTCACGGGGCCGCTCGAGCGGTTCTTCCGGCCGGCCGCCCCTGACGCGCTTATGGAGACGCTCCGGGCCGCTATCGAGCCGCTGATCGCGTTCCTGTCGTTCGCGTTCCTGCAAACCTACCTGTTTTTCGGCCGGCGGACGCCCAAAGGCGACCAGGCCGCCAGGGACGCCCTGAACGCCCATTTTTCCGGCCCTGCATCCGTTCGGCTGCTGCATCACCTCTCGCTCTCCGTGAGGGAGATCGAGGGAGATGCGTTCTTTTCCACCGGGCTTGCGAGGGCGATGAATGAGGCTTCCGAAGACATGAACCCCCTGTTCATGCTCCGCGAGGTGACGGAGTTCCTGAAAACACCCCCGGACGAAGCAGGTGATGGCCTGCAGCAGGTCGCGGGAGGACTTCCGGCCCTGCTGGGTGCATGCAAGGGAATCCTCCAGAATCCTATCGTCCTGAAACTTCCGCCGGGAGCGCGCGAGCCGTTTCTGAACCTGTCCGGCCCGCGTCCGCTCCCGCTCTCCGCGGCGGATCGTCCCGGCCTCGACCTGCCGGCGAACGAGATCGTGGTCCTCTCGAAAGACCGCTCCGAAGCGCTGGGGCTCTTTCCGTATTTCACCTTCGACGGCAGGAGCGTGACGTTCGGCATTCCCGCCGATGCCGCGTTCAAAACCCTGCTCGAACGACTTGGACTGACATTGTGAGGCTGCAATCCATGATGCGAAGAGGAAGAGCGGGGGTGCTCGCGTTCGCCCTGCTGACAATGTTCTCCGGGCCGGTGTTCGCTCTTTCGGCCGACGAGGTTGCCTCGAGGTTCTTTCCGGTCCCGTCGGCGGCGCCCGCTCTGCCCCGGTTGTCCCTGCCGCCGCTTCCGACGCCCGATGACGGCAGCCCCGGCGATGTCGACAGACACAATGAAGGCGTCCGATACAACAACGACGGAATCCGGGCCCTGGAGGAAGGAAGAATAGATGAAGCTATTCAACTCCTTCGGCGCGCGACAGAAGTCGATCCGCATGAAAAGGGAGCCTGGAACAACCTGGTTCTCGCCCTCCAGCGTGACGGATCGCGCCCCCGGGAACTGTACGAGGCGGCGCTCCAGTTGATGGCCCGGGACGACCGGGATTTCCACGCGCCGTATACCGCTGGCGTCACCCTGCTCGACAAGCTCAAGCAGCCGCGCGAGGCGATTCCCTTCCTGGAAGAGGCTCACAGGCGCAATGTGAACGATCCCGGCCTCGCCGTCGCCCTCGCGCAGGCCTGGGAAAAAGCCGGGTTCCCCGACCGGGCGCTGGAGATCCTGAAGCCGGCGGCGCCCCTGGTCAGGGACGACCCGTATCCCCAGTATCTCCTGGGGAACCTTCTGCTGGCGAAGCGCGATTACGTGCCGGCCATTCGGGCTTACCAGTCGGTGCTCGATCGCGACGGAGAGGGATTCGTCCACGACGCCTGGCTTCGGGCCAGGTATTACGCCGGCCAGCTCGACGGCCTCGCCGAGGCCATCGACGCCGCATTGCGCCGCTTTCCCGGCATCATGAACCGCCAGGTGCTGGAGCGGATCGCGTTTTCCCTCGGCGACCGGCGATACCGGCTGGTCGAGACCGTCAACGTCCAGGTCGGCGACCCGACGGCGCTGCAGAAACTCGATTTCATCATCCGGCTGCCTCCGCAGATCGCCGGCTTTCAGAAGGTGCTGCTGGAGAAGGTCTCCGTTGTATCGGACGGCCGGGAGTCGGATGTCGCCCCGTCGGCCCCGGACGCGGACGGCCGGGTCCGCATCAAGGGCGTCGAAGGCATCAGAAACGGGCTCGTGAAATTAAAATTAGTATATGATATTGAACGACGGGCGTGGCTGGGAAGCCGGGGCCCGTTCCAACCGGTTTCAGAGCCCGACATGGATGAATTGAAGCGCGACGAACGCCTCTCGCTCGAGAACGCCGGGCTGGACGCGCTCGACAGGCGACTGCGCCGCGAGGACGGCAATTTCCTCCAGAACGCCTACCTCGCGATCGGCCGCGGCCTGACCTACCGGGAGAACTTCGAAGAGCACGGCGTCGACTGGGCGCTGGCGAACCCTGACGCCTGCGATTGCACCGAGTTCTCCTGGCTCCTCGCGGCCCTCTGCATCCGCCGGGGGCTCCCCGCCCGCGTGGTGACCGGTTTCCTCGTGAAACCCGATCTCATCGGCAAAGAGACCAACATCGGCCACGCATGGGTGGACGTATATTTCAAAGGCAAAGGCTGGGTCCCCGCCGACCCGACCCTCGGCACCACCATGCACTGGGCCTACTTCGGCAACCTGCTCTCCGACCAGATCGTCTTCGACTATTTCGAACCCTCCCGCAAATCCCGCGTCAGCATCGACTTCACCTCGACCCGCGCCACCATGCCCGTCACTATCACCAACACCTATCTCATCACCCTCCGCTCCTGATCTTGAAGTTTCGAATCCTTGATGCTACCATCGCCCAATGGAGCATGAGACCGTGAACAGGTGGGAAAGCTGTCCTTTCTCGGCGAGAGGCTGGATTTGGTTGGCGTTGTTTCTTATCGTTGGTGCTGTTCCGCTTTGCATGTATCTCCGGATTGTTCCGATCAGTGCTGACGTTCAGGAATTTTGGACGGGGCAGACCGAAACGTTCGATTTCTTTTCCTTTTATCGTGCCAGATGGACCGTATTATTGGCGGCGGTCGGGCTGTTCGGATTCCTGAATCTGGAAAGATCCCAAAGCCGATCGGGATACTCATTCCTCCTCGGGATATATGCATTTTTCATCGTTGCTTCAACGGCTTTTTCGGAGCGCCCCTGGCAGGCAGTGGATGGAGCTCCGGGGCGGTATGAAGGGACTGCGGTGCTTCTTGCCTACGTGATCATTGCCTATTTAGCCTTGAGTCAGGCCAGATGCCCGACCTTTTCCAGAAAACTGCTCGGTGCAACGCTTGCAGGTGGTTTGATTGTCTGTCTCGTCGGACTGGCTCAATTTCTCAATCACGACCCTTTCAGGACGCTGCAGGGAAAACATCTCGTGATGCCTGCAAGTGCGCACAACCAGGTGAAATCTCTCGAATTCAACGTGACGAACGGCTTTATTTACGGAACGTTGCCGAATCCTAATTATACTGGAAGTTATATAACTATTATTATGGCTATTACGTTCGGTGGCGTTTGGCTTGGAAGAGGTAAGTGGCGATGGACATTGCTGCCTCTGCATTTTCTCGCTTATATCAATTGGTTTGGATGTCGATCGAGAGCCGGACTGCTTGGTGGGGGACTGGCGATCATATTTTTATTGCTCATGGGCAGGAGCCGTTGGCGGGAAAATCTGAAGTTGGCAGGAATATTGTTTCTTTCATACGTCACCATATTCTTTTGGATGGATTATATAAGTCTTAAAACACCCAATTCACATCGGTTATTGGATAATTTCTTCAGCAGACCATCCCATCGAATGCCAATTGCGAATGATTTCAAAGATCTTATTCTGGCAACAGACTCGTTTGATCTTGTCTATTCCGGCAGTCTGATGCATTGTGACTACAAGAAAGGAAATTTTGAATTTCGGAATCAGGCGGGAAACGTCGTAACCTATGAATTAGACGGGCAACAGGCGAAGTTTCCGAAAAATGAGTTTTTTGGATTTACCGTTGCAATTGCGACCGAATCAAAAGTGGTCCAGATCACCAGGCTTGAGAACACCATCAGTCTCATTCACACGAAACAGGGCTTCATGTTCATTGATGACAGAATGCGTCCAGTACGATTCAGAAAAGTTCCAAAATACGGTTTTGAGGGTCGAGAGCAGTGGGGGACGATGAGAGGGTTTGCTTGGTCGAGAAGCCTTCCGCTCATGTGGGATGCTTTGCTTATGGGATACGGCCCCGACATGTTTCTCTTTCATTTTCCTCAGGATGATTATCTCGAGAAACTCAGGGCTGGAATCCCGCTGTTTATGCGATTCGACAAGCCGCATAACATGTTTCTCCAGATCGGTATCAATACGGGGGGACTTTCTCTTCTTGCCGTGCTGATACTGTTTGGAAAATATCTGTTGCAGTCGGTGCTTATATTCTGGCGTGCCCGTTTTGAAGACGCTCATGAAATATATGGGGTGTGCATTGCCGCCGCTATCGGCGGTTACCTTGCGGCAGGTATGTTCAACGACAGCTCCCTGTCGGTGGCCCCGGTTTTCTGGGCGCTTCTGGGAGCGGGGATTGGCATCAACATGAAGCTTGCAGAACGAACGTCCGCAGTTGTCGGACAACCGCTCGTATCAGGCGATTCCGTAGAATAGCGCGCTCGATCAGTTGCATGAACTTCAGCAACATGATGCAAGTCGGCTCGCCAGATATTCCAGAAACACGGTCGAATCGTGTTTGTGGTCTCCTGTCATGCGCCCTGAAAGAATATACTCGTTTCTATATGACTTTTCCCAGATATCGGTGATTTCCTTGAAAGAGGCGAAAGCCGCGTTATACCGGACGTACAATTCGGAAAAAACGGCTTCGTCTGTTTTATCAAGTTCCCAACGCTCCGGGCAGATGCACCCGTCCGTGTGTTCCGCTTTTCCGGAACAGAATGTAACGGGGTAACAACGGCACATCCCGGGGCGGGCATCATGTATCCCGCAAGCAGCATGGGGAGTCGACCTGCGAAAAAAAACGCAGGCTCCGTTTTCCCTTTTTATACAGACGATGAAACGCCCTTCGCCGGTCAACCGGAACGAGAAATACCCGTATTCCTCAATCGTCGGTGAGAGGGGTTCCAACGTGCACCAGTCATCGAGAGGCGTGCTGAGAAACGCTGCAAGTCGTTGTATATCGACGCCATTTATCGGCACGATATAGGTACGGCAGCATCTTGCATCGCATCGGTCGCATGGAATCGATTTCATCCTCCGTCTCCTTCAGATGCTGCGTATATCCTCATTTTCGGCATGACCGAATGACACAGATGACTGTGGTGGAACATCGGAGATATCCGGAGGACATCTGTGCCATTCGAGACGCGTTTCGTTTCCCCTTAAACCCAGCAAGAGGCCCTGGTGGCCTGGAAGAGGATGGCGAGTTTCAGGGCTCGCGAGAAGTCGATTTCCTTCAGGTCTTTGGTTTTGCCTTCGACGTCGACGGACTCGACGACGAGGGTGTCGGCGTTGAGAACCGCCTTGACCGGGCCGGCGTGGTACTGGAGTTTGCCCTTGCCGGCGGTGAGCGACTCGGCGAAACCGCCGAACTTCGCGTGCAGGGTGTCGCCGTCCCACAGGTAGCCGTCATTCTCGTGCTCGAAGCTGTTGGCGGTCAGGTAGAACTTGGGCTTGTCCTTGTAGGGGGCGCCGCTGGTCGGGCAGAAGGTCGTGCAGTTGCCGCACTCGTTGCAGAAATCGCCGATGTTGAGCACCTGCGGCTCCTGGCCGAGGCGGAACGTCTCGAGGGTCTCGATCTTCCAGCCATTGTTCTTGCGCACCGCGTGCTGTTTCTGGAAGTCGCCGGGCTTCACCCGGTAGCTCCGGTTCGCTCGATTCGGGCAGACGCTGACGCAGACGTTGCAGACGTCGTCGCAGTTGAGGCAGCGGCGGGCCTCCTCGCGCACTTCGTTGTCGGTGAGGCTCCGGATGACGACGTTGAAGTTGATGCGCTCGGAGACGGGGATCTCGGGCAGCTTCAGGCCGTGCACCCGCCGTGCCGACTTCTGCTGGAACTGGGCCGGCGTCAGGTTCTTGTCTACCTTGCCAGACAGCTCGGGAAGCGGCCGGCCGGCTTTCGCGAGAATGTTCATGGCTGCCTGTCTGCCGTCGGCGACGGCCTTGACGATCGTCGCCGCGCCGCGCACCAGGTCGCCGCCCGCGAACACCTTGTCGAGCTTCGTCATGCCGGTTCCCGGATCGATCTTCAGCTCTTCGGGCTTCATGAAGTCGATCACGATGTCCTGGCTGATCGCCGGTATGATCGTGTCGAAGGGCAATTCTTCAATAGCTCCTGGTATCTTTTCCGGCTTCGCGCGGCCGTCGGGACCCTTCGCGCCGAGCCGCATCTTCTGCACTTTCAGGGCGGACACCTTACCGTCGCGCGTCAGAACGGCCTCGGGGGCGCACAGCTCGAGAATCTCGATCTTCTCGTCGAGCAGCGCTTCGATCTCTTCCCGGTCGGCGGGCATCTCGGCGCGGGTGCGGCGGTAAACCAGCGTGACCGAGCCGGACGGCCCGACGAGGCGCAGCGCCGTGCGGGCCGCATCCATCGCGGAGTTGCCACCGCCGATGACGGCGACGCGCGGGCCGATCGACACCGGCTTGTTGCGGCGCACGTCGGACAGAAGTTTCAGACAGTCGATGACTCCGGCCGCATCCTCGCCGGGGATACCCATCTTCTTTGCAGCCTGGGCGCCGACGGCGACGTAGATGAAGTCGTTCTCGTTGCGGAGCGCGGCGAACCGGTCGCGGGTGATGGCTGTCTCGTAACAGATCTTCACGCCGAGGCTCTGGATCGCCTGGACATCCTTCATGATCGCATCGGCCGTCAGCCGGAACGCCGGAATCGCGTCGCTGACCATGCCGCCCGCGAACGCCTTCGTTTCGTAGACCGTGACAGCGAACCCTTCGAGTGCCAGGAAGTAGGCACAGGCCAGCCCCGACGGGCCAGCGCCGATGACCGCCGCCTTCATACCATTCGCCTTCGCGGGCTTCGGCATGGGCGAGTCGGGATTCTTCTCGGCAATGAACCGCTTCACTTCGCGGATCAGCAGCGACGAATCGTAGTTCATGCGGGTGCACTTGTGCTGGCACTGATGATCGCAGACCATGCCAAGCACGTTCGGGAATGGGTTCGTGCGCCGGATGACCTCGTAGGCTTTGCGATACTCGCCGAGCGATGCGTAATACAGATAGTTCGGGATATCCTGGCTCGCCGGGCAGGTGGTGATGCAGGGAGCCCGCACGCAGTCGAACTCGGGAAGCGGCCGCGCCGTCTTGACCGATTCGCCCGTTTTGCTGTTCTGATGATAGGCGGAAAGCGTCGACGCGGTGCCGGCGTATTTGCGCAGGTTCGTAAGCGCCGCGCGCTTCACGTCGCCGTCGAGCCGTCCGGAACGCCGGAGAATAAATGACTCTATAGAATCGGCGTGTTCGTCGCGCATGCGCGCCGCCAGTTCCTGGAGATACTGGAGCTGGCGGGCATAGCCGCCCGGCTTGAGCAGGTCGGAGCAGACGGTGACGGGCCTGATGCCGCAGGAGATCAGGTGGGGCAGATTGAAGCAGTCGGCGCCGGCCGAGAAGCTCAGGTCGAGCTCGCCGTCGAACTCGTTCTGCAGCTTCGCCGCGACGCGGATGCTGATCGGGTGAAGGGCGCGTCCGCTCATGTACATCATCTTCTCGTTGGGTGGGAAGACATTCTTGTGGTTCACGCTCTCGAGCGTGTTGGTGAGTTTCAGCGAGAACTGGGTCTTCATCTCGGCCGAGGCGGCGCGCAGGTTTCTGATCAGCTTCACGGCGTCGGGGTATTTGAGGTCGTGGCCGAACGCCTCGTCGGGCACGTTGGTCGCGAAGCCGAGCACGTCGTTGAGGATATGGCGCAGTTCGGCCGGCCCGAGCAGGGTGGGGTTCAGCTTGATCGTCGTATGGTAGCCACGCTCCTTCACGAGATACATGCCGATCTTCTCGATCTCGTCGGGCGGACAGCCGTGCATCGTTGACAGCGTGATGTTGTCCGACATGCAGTCGGGAATGTCGAGGTCGCGGATCGCGGGGTAGAGCTTCGCGACGGCGGCGATCTTGGCTTCCTTTTCCGCGCGGGCGTTTGCCATGCGGTCGAGGAACCGCTGAACGTTGGGTTTCCTGATGCCTTCGAGATTGTAGCCGACGCTCATGTTGAAGATGAAGCCGCGGCCGCGCTTCACGTCGCGGCCGAGCTTGTGATTAAGCATGTGGAGGAGGATCCAGGCGTTGAGATACTCGTCGAACGAATCGTCGAGCTTCATCTCCTGAGACCATTCGCAGTTGTAGCCTTCGTCCTGTGCGTCGATGCAGGGCTTGGAGACGTTCAGCTCGTCGAGCGTCTGGATCGTCTTCAGCTCGAGATACCGACTGCCGCACAGCCACGCCGCGATCAGGTTCTGCGCCATCTGCGTGTGCGGGCCCGCCGCGACGCCGATCGGCGACTCCATAGGCGTGCCGAACCGGGTCATGGTGAACGGATCGCCCTCGGCGGGCGTGAAAAAAAGGCTTTCATGAATGCCGAAAATCTCTTTGCGCTCATCGTATTCGCGCAGGATCCAATCGGCGAGACGCTCGATCGAAACACGTGCAAACTCTTTCGACATGGGAAACAGGGCTCCTTGCCTTGAAATGAGAACTCTCTTCGCCGGGCATTTTATCACATTTTTTCGGCACGCGACGCTTGACGATCCGTGCCCGGCCGATGTTGAATACGCAAAACCTTCGTTTGTTTACGGAAGAAAGGGTGGATCGATGGCTGTTCTCCGTCTGCTCGACCGGGCGGCATATATGCTGTTGATTGCGGTAGCCATCAGCCGGTCTGCTTCTTTTGGTGCCTGGATACTTGCAGCGCTGATAGCAGTGTTGATCATGTTCCGCTGGCACTGGGCTTCCGAGGTGGCATGGTTGCCGGACCGGCTTCTTCTCTCCCTTCCCCTCTTCTGGGCAATGGAGCGAATTGGGAATGTATTGTTGCTTGAGTTGCCGGTTGCGCCCCTGTTCGGGGGAATGATCGTGTTGTCGCTGGTCATCCTGGCATCATCACGAACACCCGAAACAAAAGAACGAATATCGCCTGAGCTCGAGTGGGGAATCCTGCTGGCCTTGATATTTCAGTTGGGAATTTCCATCGCGCTTTGTTATCTGACGGATCAATACCCGTCTGAAGATTTTCTCAAACTGCTCTGGCTGACGGCCGCCTTTTTTGGCGCCGTGCCGATAAGCTATGCCGTCTTTTCGATCGGCTCTGAAGCCGGAGCGCTATTTCCCGGGGCAAAATCCCGATAGGCATTGGTGAGAAGGCCAATCGAGAAAAAGGCCAGCATCGCCACCTCTTCGTCCCCAAAACTATATTCGGTCAGCCCCGAACCAAGGAATGCCACGATGACGGGAAACGCCGCTTCAGCCATTCCGCGCTCCCAGAGCGGCAGATCGCTCGAGGCCACCATCAAACACCACCGGCTGATTGCGGCCCAGAACCAGAAAAAAGCCACGAGGCCGAACATCCCCGTCATTGTCAGGATCTGAAGAAACGTGTTGTGAAGATGCCCGTAAACCCAGTTCTTTTCACGCTCGGCAGGGGTCACGCGGCTTCGGTAATGGGGTTTGACATTGTTCATACCGACCCCGAACACCGGATGTTCCGCGAGAATAGTCAGCCCGATACTCCAAATACGCAGACGGATGTTATTCAGTCCATCGGGTGTCGCCGCAGAGGTGTCGAATGCGTCCTGCCGATTGGTCATTGACCGCGTAAGAAACGCGAGACTGCTGATGCTCAACACAGTGACGCAAAGAATTACTGCAAGAGCCTTGGGGTTGCGCCGAAACATGCTCAACAGACCCAAGACGAGTCCAATAACCGCTCCACGGGTGAAGGCCGCGAAAAAACCAAAAATTTGCATGACAAAGGCCCCCCAAAGAAACCACCGGATTTTGGTAGATTCTTGGGGAATCACCAACCATCGGAGAGTGATGACGATGAAGATCATCTGACATTCGGCAAATGTCAGAGGCAAGGAAAAAAATCCTGTTGTTCTTTCCCAGGCGCCATGCAAAAAGAGAGTTTTCAGCGGTCCGGCGACAGCGGCCACAGCTCCGGCGCCTACGAGACAACCGATAACGATTCTGCGCATGCTGCTGGTTAATACGGCTCCGAAACTAGTACTGAAGACGAGGATGATCAGAATTTTGCGCATTTCGGCAAAGGCTTTGTATGAATCCGACGCCTGTGGGAGGGATAATAGACAGGCGAGAGCAAAGCCGAAATAGGCATGCTCAAATCCGGCCCATGGAACTGGCTCGGAATTTCTGAATAGGCTTCGGAACAGCCCTAGAAAAGCGAGCCCAAGACAAATTTGGGAGAGCGAAATAGAAAATCCCGCTGTCAGAGCGTATCCGATGAGACCATAGGTGGTGAGGGGGTGGCCGGAAGTCGTTTTCACGAAGCGCGATCATACCTTGAAATTTCTAACTTGTCCATCGATATCACCTGCAGAAAAAGGCTTGAACGCAGATCTTGCGTGGAACATTGAATATTCTGTTCCTGACTGATAGTATCTTCAACCATCCTTGGAGAAAGCACCTGAGTTGCGGTGATATGCACACCCCTCGTGGCGAATGAACGATGAATACATACGGTTCCTTCAAACTTGTCCAGATTACGACTGTCCCTATGACCCTGGGCTTTTTTACTGGCCATGTCAGATATATGAAGGAACGCGGAGTCGAAACGGAAGCCATTTCCTCACCGGGACCGGAACTTGACCGTTTTGCCGGACTCACAGGAATTGCCTGCCATCCGATTCCGATAGATCGCCGCCTGGCACCTGCAAACGATGTGATTTCTCTCTTCCGGTTATACCGCCTGTTGAAAGAGCTGCGACCGGATATCGTCCATTCTCACACCCCCAAGGCCGGTCTGCTTGGAACGCTCGCAGCCAGGATGGCTGGTGTGAAATGCAGGGTGCTGTCGGTTTTCGGCCTTCCGCAAATGACAAAGTCGGGAGCGCTGAAGACCTTGCTTGATATGACGACGCGCTTGTCGTGCAAATGTGCGGACCTCGTTTGGTGTGACAGCCCCTCGATGAGAGAATACATGATACATCAACATCTATGTCGCGCCGGCAAGGTTGTCGTGCTTGGACATGGAAGTGTCGGTGGAGTAGATGCCGCCCGGAAATTCAATCCGGATACATACGGGGAAGAAGTGCGACGTGAGATACGATTTCGGTATGGCATCCCTGAAGGCGCACCGGTCATAGGATTTATCGGGAGAGTCGTTGCTGACAAAGGCATGAATGAGTTTGCCCACGTCTGGCGTATACTCAGGAAGGAATTTCCCGAGATGCACCTCCTGCTTGTGGGAATTTTCGAGCCATCTGATCCGTTGAAACGCGAGAATGAGGAGATGCTGCGAAATGACCCCCGTGTGCATTTGACGGGATGGTGTCATGATATTCCACAACATCTGTCGATCCTGGATCTTCTCATCAATCCTTCCTATCGGGAAGGATTTGGGGTGGTTCATCTGGAAGCCGCAGCGATGGGGATTCCGGTGCTGGCTACACAAATCCCAGGCTGCATAGATTCCGTTCAAGACGGTGTCACAGGCATTCTCGTTCCTCCTCGGGATGTCACGGCATTGGAAAATGCCTTGCGTCGTTATGTCGGCGATGCTTCTTTACGACTTCGGCACGGGACTGCAGGAAGAATTCGTGTACAAAACCTTTTCCGCCCTGAATCGATTTCGGAGGCGCTCCTTACGACATACAGACGCCTGCTTGCAAAGCACAGGGGGCCGGGATATTGTTGATGACCCTTCAAGGGTAAATGGCTCACAAGCCAAGCGTCGGTTCGTATGACATCGCCACCTTTCTGGGAAAGTGACGGAATTTCATGGATAAAAAGCTTCGCATCTTCATTGCCGGTCATCGTGGGATGGTTGGCTCTGCGTTGGTACGTCTCTTTCAGCGAGAAGGCTTTTCTGACCTCATTCTAGCCCGGAAAAGCGAGTTGGATCTTCGAGATCAGGTTTCAACCGAGCAGTTCTTCTCGCGAACGGTTCCGGATATCGTGATTCTCGCTGCTGCAAAAGTCGGCGGAATCAAGGCCAACATGACCATGCCAGGCGAGTTTCTGTATGATAATCTGATGATTCAGAATAATGTCATTCATCAGTGTGTCGCGAAAAAGGTGCG
>DAOSOK010000046.1 GCA_035373905.1 Candidatus Ozemobacteraceae bacterium
TCGACCGCGCACGCCTGGAGATCGCCTGAAATACTGGGGTTGTTTATCCGCTTACCGAGTTCCTCGAGAGTGTGTTCGCCGTCCAGATCCCGCTGGATATGAAGAAGGACGGCCTGAACGCGTTCACGATACTGCTCGACGGTCGACGCCTTCTTTGCGGTGCTGCTCATGTGATCAAACATATCCGGAACCGCCCGATTCCGCCTGCCCGTTTTTGCGCTTTTTGCGGCTGCCTGCAAAGAGTGGATGATTAAACAGGTGGTGCTGACGCCTTCGATTCACCTTGCAAATGTCACGAGAAGGTGTGGACAACTGAGCCGAGCCGGTGGGTTTCTGCTGATTACTAACTGTCTCATAAGTATGGCGGCATAAAGGTTTTTCGTGTATACTCTTGGTATGACAGAGTTCGATGGGCGAAAAGTCAGTCACGAAGCTCTTGAGGAGCTTCGAATTCGTGCTGTGAAGTCGGTTCTTGCAGGGGAAAGTCCCGAAGTTGTTATCAAATCTATCGGGATGTCCCGTGGTTGCATCTATAAATGGCTTGCTGCCTACTACGAGGGTGGATTTGATGCTCTTCGCGCCAAGAAACTCTTCGGGCGCCCTCCAACTCTTTCGCCTTCCCAGATGAAATGGTTGTTCAGAACCGTAAAAAAGGATCCGCGGCAACTGCTCTTTTCCTTTGCTCTTTGGACTGCCAAAATGCTCGGCGAGGCCCTCTATCGCAAGTATGGTGTCAGAGTGAGCAAGGCAACAATGTGCCGTGTTCTTCGCCGCATGGGACTTTCGCCTCAGAAGCCGCTTCATCGGGCAATTCAACAGAACCCCAAGGCTGTCGAACATTGGCTTACCACGGAATATCCCAACATTCAGGAATCTGCCAGACAGGCCGGAGCAACGATTTACTTCGGTGATGAAGCAGATGTTTCTTCCAGTCATCACAGTGGCACAACGTGGGGCGAGGAGGGGAACACCCCAGCCATACGAACGACCGGAAAGCATTTCAGAGTGTCTATGATTTCCGCAGTAACAGCTCGTGGAGACATGCGTTTTATGGTGGTAGATGGGACAATACGCACCGGAGAATTTTGTACGTTTCTTCAACGGCTGATGACCAACGCCAAGACACCTGTCTTTTTGATTCTGGACAACCTTGGTATTCATAAGACAGCTCGAGTCAGAGAGTTTGTAGAATCAACCAATGGAAAACTCAGGCTCTTCTTCCTTCCGCCATATTCTCCGGTTCTCAATCCTGATGAACTGGTCTGGAACGAACTCAAAGGCAAAATGGGCCGCACGACGTCGAGAACCAAGGATGAATTGAAGGCCAAAGTGCATGGTTTCATGCGGGAAATCCAGAGAACACCAAAGAAGGTTGCCCGATATTTTCAAGAATCTCATGTAAAATATGCTGCATAATAGTCTTCCTACTTATGAGACAGTTGGTATGTTCGAGAAAACAAGGAACGTTCAGGAAATGCCGATACAGAAATGACAGTTAAAAATGAAAATGGAAATTACTTTATCATTGGTGAAAAGCAGAATATTCGTTGATCGCAAGTCAGATTAACAGGACAGGAGCACGTGCATTGAAAATAATGCAGATCAGTAAAGCTTTCACGCTGATCGAACCAGGTCCGGTTGTCTTCGTTACGACGAACGACGGAATGAAGAACAACATCATGACGATCTCGTGGACGATGGTGATGGACTTCACACCGAAGTTTGCCATCACCACCGGGCCATGGAACTATTCCTATGCCGCACTCCGAGAAACGAAGGACTGTGTCATTTCAATTCCTACAAAGGATCAGCTGGATAAGGTCGTTGGAGTGGGAACATGTTCCGGTGCCGACACGGACAAATTCGAAACGTTCGGACTGACTCCAGTGGAAGGAAGACATGTCAGAGCGCCCTTGATCAAGGAATGCCTGGCGAATATCGAATGCAACGTTATCGATATCGTCGAAAAGCACAATATCGTGGTATTGGAAGGCATTGCTGCATATTTTGACCATTCACGAAAAGAGAAGCGAACCGTTCACGCCGTTGGTGACGGAACGTTTATCGTGGACGGGCGCACGTTGAACCGTAGAGAAATGATGAAGTCAAAGCTTCCGGACGGTATCTAGCCCTTTGTTCTCATGCCGTTCATGCATGACATGAAAAGCCCACTGAAAGTGGTGGTGTACGCTACCGGAAGGAGATCATGTGGAACGAAATATCACGATCAGGAGTGAAACATCCGGCGACGTCGAAGCCATTTCAGAGGTGACGATCGAGGCGTTCAAAACCCTCGACTTCAGCAGTCACACCGAGCAGTTCATCGTCGCGGCGCTGAGGGCGGCGAACGCTCTTGCCGTTTCGCTTGTCGCCGAACTTGATGGACGGGTGGTCGGGCATATCGCTTTTTCGCCCGTGACGATGTCGGACGGCACGCCCGGTTGGTATGGCCTCGGGCCCGTATCGGTACTGCCGGAGCATCAGCGAATAGGCATCGGTTCGGCCCTCATACGGGAAGGCTTGTCGCGGCTGCGGAAGATGAATGCCCGAGGCTGCTGTCTTGTTGGGCATCCCGGATACTATACGAAATTCGGATTCATCAATACGCCGGATCTCGTCTTCGAGGGCGTGCCGCCCGAGGTGTTCTTCGCTCTCTCCTTCGATGGCCGGGTCCCGCGCGGCAGCGTCGCCTTCCACGACGCGTTCAAGGCTGACCACTGAAGTATATATAATAATATATGAATGAAATGCGTGTGAACGAGACTTCAGATGTTCTGAACAGGCTGCTCGAGGCGGAGCGGGCGGGGGTAAAAGTGCTTGGTGCGCTCATTTCCGGTATCGCCGACCCCGAAATCCGGGAGATGGCGAAGCGGTTCCTGCGGGATGAAGGCATGAACTGCCAGATTCTCAAGACGATGATCGAGAATGCCGGCTATCCGGTCTCGCAGCGAACGGGCGACTTCGTCCGGAAAGTCGAAGCTCTGCCGACCGTCGAAGAAAAACTGGAATTGCTCGTCAAGGGCCAGGAATGGGTCGCAAAACAGATTCGCCGTTCCCGCGCCTTCGGCATGAAAGTCTCCGACCGAATGCTTCTCGAATCGATCCGAATCCAGCACGAAGAGAACGTCGACGCTCTGAAAGAACTCCTCGGCCCCGGGCGATGAGAAAACGGTTCATCGGAACATGGCTTCTGACGATTTGTTTCGGTTTCGTCTTGATTTCGCCATCTGAAACCGCCCCGGCGCCGACAGACAATTCCGAACCGAGAAAAGCGACAGCGCTTGAAGAGGTGGTTCGAGACCGCGAAGAAATAAAACGAGCCATCCGGTCAGGACGCCTCGACGATACGCCGGGAGGCCGCGCCTACGCATTCGACGCGGGGATCCCTGTGGCTGACGGCTGGTTGTTCGTAACGGGCGGCTCGTTCGCTCTCAGTAGCGACGATATCGTCGTGTTCGCTCTGTATCATCCGGAAAAAGAGATTCTCAGGATTCTCTTCGCGCAGTATACCGGCACCGTCGAGAGCGGGCGATATCTCATCGACCCTGACGGCCGCGGGATCATCATCAGCCAGGAATGCCTCGGCAACGATCCTCCGCGACGGTTCATCATCAGCCGGGGCATTCCCCGTGAGGACGCCGCTTTTCGCGACGCGTTCGCCGCAGCCTTCCGCGGGCTGGCCTCGCGGCTCGAGTTGTCGCCGACAGGCTGGCACTATTCGCGCACCCTTTCGTTCAACAGCAGCGATCGCGCCCCGCAACTCGATCTGACGATTCATCCGATGGCGGATACCCCCCAAGCATGTGAGTATGCCGTTTCTATGATCTATCGCGATGGCATGGTCATCGTGATGCCGCTCGTTTCGCGCATCGGATCGAAGGTGATGAGGCCATAGAGCGTTCAAATTTCGGGACGCTCTGCGAAATTGTGTTGTCAGAAATGAGATTTCAACGTATTATTCCCAGTTTTTATCGAAACGTACCCCGTTGCCGTGCGGGAATGCACGGGAAATTTGGAGAGACAGAGAATTGTGAGGCAAAACACGACTGTGTACCCCTTTGCACTATCTGAGCGGATGAAATCGTCTGCCCGCATTCCGGCGTTGATCGGCATGGTGGCGTTCCTGGCCCTTCTCGGAACGATGATGGCTGGCTGCGGAAGCGGCGCTTCGGAAGGCCGTTCGAGCAGCTGGATGGGCCTGCCTACGGAGACGCTTCGGGGCGTCGGTCCTTCCGTGACCGTCGTGCCGGCGTCGAGCGTGCTCACCGCCGGAAAATCCATGCCGGTCGTCGTCTACGTCAAAGACAAGTATGGTCATGCCGTTGCGGACAGCACGCCGGTCACGGTCGGCTCGAAACTCGGCAGTTCCGTCAGCTCGAGTGGAGACATGGAAACGAAGAACGGCGTCGTTCAGTGTACCGTCACGGCCGGTCAGGATGCCGGCGTCGAGATGCTTACGTTCTCCTCGCCGGTGGCCATCGGATCGACGACCTTCGAGATCGTCTATCAGCAGAAGGCTCCGCCGCGCGTGTCGGTCTCACCCGTTGCCGATTCCGTGAAGGTTTCGGCGACCCTGCCGGTCGTCGTCTTCGTCACGAACGCCAGCGGAGTGCCGCTGGACAGCGAAGTCAAGATGTTCTGCCTGGCAGGCGGAACCTTCGATAAAGATTCGGGAAGCGCGAGCGGCGGCGTGTTCCTGACCGAGTTCACGGCCCCGGCCGTCCAGGGCGTCTGCTGGATTTCGGCGATCGTCGACGGGAAGACGGCATCCACCTCGGTTGCCGTTCTGCCGTAAGATCCGGAGGAAAGCGGTGTCGAACATGAAAAACCAGATCAAGAGCCTTCTCATCTCCCTGGCCGTTCTAGCCACGTTGTCCATCATCCTCACCGGATGCGATAACTCGTCGGGGCCCACCACGACTGACCTTTCGGAAGGATCCGGCTACAGAATCCGGATGTCGATCTCCGAGGACACCCTTCCTTCCGGCGGCAGCACCATCGTCACCGCGGCGATTTTCGACGAGACGGGGCAGCCGGCGGCCGACGCCGATGACAGCGTCGCCTTTGCCTTCAGCGACAAAGGCGGCGATTGGTCGGGATTGTCAGACGGGAAAGCCGATCTGAAGGGCGGTGTCGCGCTGGCGACCCTCAAATGGGATGACCCGTCCTCCGGCGAAACCGTCGAGCCGTCGAGAACCGCCTGGATCTCCGCCGCCTACCGCGGCGCCGTCGCCAAAATCCAGGTTCGCCTGGTTTCCGTGTCCTTCTGATACGGCAATGCCGCACTTCGCATCCCGTTCCGAAAGAGGTTCGAAACCGATGAAAAAGAATCGTTATGATATAATACTCATTGTAATTGTATTGGCGGCCATGGTCTCGTTGACGGGGCCGTCGTATGCCGAATCGACATCCGATGACGCCTCGACGGTGACAACCGACGAGCAGGATACGGCCTCCGCCTCCGAGACAGCCTCCGACGCAGCGACCGTCAACCCCGACGAGCAGACCGCATCCGAAACCGTGGCCGCGGGCAGCGACGAGTTCAGCGAGGAGTATGTTCCCTCGACCAGGTCGGTCGTCAACAAGTCGAAAAACTGTACGACCGTCTATCTGATGTACACCCGCACCGAAGATATCATGAAGACCCTGACGCCCCTGTTCGAGAACGAAACCGGCGCGGGCGACATCAAGATCGCCGAGAATCCGATCACCAACGCGATTCTCATCAAGTCCAAAGACCCCGAGTCGCCGATCGTGAAGGACGTCGAAGAGGTCATCCGCAGCCTCGACTTCCGGACGGGCCAGGTGATGATCGACGTGCTGGTCGTCGATGTGACGATTTCCGACAACGAGACCTACGGCCTCGAAATGAAGTCGCTCACGAGCAACCCCTTCAATTCGAAGGAGTCGATGCTGACGGTCGGAGCGGACCACGGAACGATCGACAAGAACGATCCCTCCGCCGCCGTCGACGGGTTCAAGGCGTTCCTCACCTCGCAGAACAAGCTGAAAATGTTCCTGAACGCCACGAAGAAGAAGGGGAACGTGAAGGTTCTCTCGTCACCCCACATCATCGCGGCGAACCATCGCACGGCGACGTTCAAGATCGGCGAGAAGCTTCCCCTCATCGAGTCGGTGCGCCCGTCCGACGCCGGCCCGATCAAGACGTTCGACATCAAGGACGTCGGCCTCGAGCTGAACGTGACCCCGCACATCAACATGAGCGGCCAGATCGATATCGAGGTGCACCAGACGATCAACGGCGTCGGCTCCTACGACGCGAAGGAAGGGACGGCCCGCATGACCATGCGCGAGGCCCAGACGAACCTGACCGTCGCCAACGGCGAAACCATCGTTCTCGGCGGTTTCATCGAGGAAAAGTCCGACGTCACGGAAAAGCGGATTCCCGGCCTCAGCAACATTCCGATCATCGGCAAGGCGTTCACGAGCAAGACGAAAACCCGCGGCAAGAGCGAGTTGATGGTGTTCCTCACCCCGAAGATTCTCGACACGACCGAAGACGCTCAGCACGCCACCGAGCTCAAGCGCCGCCGTATCTCGGAAAAGAAAGACGTCGCACGCCTGCTGAAACAGATGCGACAGCAGCGCGTCCCCCTGCCCGCCTCCGAATCCGTCATCATCGACCGCCGCTCGAGCGACTGGCAGTATGATTTCGACCGCCCCGAGATCGACGATATCGCCTGGGATTACCCGGTTGCCGTGAACCCCGCATCGTTCACTCTTTCAAAGACCGGCTCCTGTCCCTTCGGCTTCGGTTCCTCGCACCGGCTGACCCCGGCTCTCGTGAAGACGTATCTCAAGCCGTCGGAAGGCGTTATGTTCCGCAAGGATTTCCGGGTCGACCGGCCCGATCTGTTCAGGACCCTGACGCTCAAGGTCGCCAGCAACGATGCGGCCGTCGTCTACCTGAACGGGAAGATGATCGATGAAGACCCGCTGATGAAAGTCCGCGACGGCCACGACTACGATTATTGGAACCGGGTTCGCGCCGATATCCCCGCCTCGCTGCTGCAGCCCGGCATGAATACGATCACGGTCCTGCTCGGAAGCGACAAGACGACCGAAGACGGGTATTTCGACCTGATGCTGGTGGGCAAGAGATAGCAGATGCCGACGCACGCAGCGATCCGCGCAGTGAATATAGTAATATATATATTCATGCTCGTATCGTTCGCCGCCTGCTCTTATTCCGCTTCGGCCGCGAATCTCGAGAAGAAGGAGATCACCGTCAGAAGGGGAAGCCGGGACTACTCCTGCCTCCTGATCCGAAGCCAGGTGAACCCGTCGCAGTGGTTCTGCATGCTGACGAACCCGGCCTTGGCCGAATATCAGGAAGACAAGGTTACCCATCCGAATCTCTGGTACTACCGGTTCCAACGGCCCGACCCCCGCAATCCTAACCGGATGCAGGATTTCGGCGTTCTCCGGTGCGGCTTCGCGTTGTTTCCGCCGCCTGACGTAGTGCGGACCCTGGTTTCCAGGCTGCCACGGTCGGGGCGCGGGCCGACGACGATCCGCATGCTGCCGGCCGACGAGATGGAGATACGTATCAAGCCGCCCGGACGGAAAGCGGTGATCGGCGTCGCGAGCGTTTCTCGAGGGATCGGCGGGTTCTCGGACAGCGAACTGACCGATTTTTTCGTGACCCTCGAAAAAAACGATGCAGACCTTGCCGACAGGCTCCTCCTCGACAAGACGGGGCTCGAATTCGAACTTTCGGCGCGACTGGCTCCACGCGGCGATCTCTCCTGGCGCGATCGGATTTCGGCGACGGCTTCGCCCGCCGCAACGCTCGTCACACGCGATGTCACGAAACACGAGTTTGCCGGGCCGGCGGCACCGGCGGGCACGGGAAAGCGCGACTGGCGCAGAGCGGGACCTGGCCGTCAGCAGATCATCGACAAGACCGGCTCCGCCCCGATGGGCTCCTCGTCGAAAGCGACGATCAGCAAAGGCCGGCGGGCGTTGCAGGAAACCAGGCTGCTCGAGCGGGAGCGGACGGCGCAACGGGTCGCCTGCAAGGGCTTTTTCACCTTCCTCCCCTACCCTGAGTCCATTCGCAAGGAACACATGATTCTCGAAGATGCCCAGACGGACTGGGACTGCACCTACTTCGCCCTGCCCATGATCCGGCTTCCCGAATCGATCGAGATCGAGAGCATCGCGATGCGGGTATCCCTGATGCGGGGCAGAGACGAATACGCCCGGCAGGTCGCCCTCTGGAAGCCCAATACGAAGTGGCGCGACGAGGACAAGCTTCCGAAGACCATGCTCCGCTTTTCCCTGAAAGACCTGCTGGCCGGCGCCGGCAAGCCTCTCGATGACGCCGTTTTTCGCGTCGTCAGCACCGTTTCCCTCGGCGACGGGAACAAGCTGGAGAACATCGAGGAAACCCCCGTCGTGACGGGCGACATCCCGCTCACGAACCCTCTTTCGATCGCCGACCTCCTGACGCTGGACTTCCATCTGCTGGACTGGACAGCCCCGACGAGCGATCCGAACCGCCTGACGAAGGTCGAGGTCAACCTCCGCCAGGAGCGCCGCAGCTTGTCGAAAACCCTTCAGAACGAGAAGCGGGCCGGAGAACAGGTCGTTCCTGAAGCGCTCGTCTGGCTCGTCAAAGCTGGTTCGCTCGACACCCCCGGGGCCGTCGAGGCAAACGTGTTTTTCCGTACGGCTGCCGGCCGACGGATTCCCTGGGCGTTGAACGGCCAGCCCCGCGAACAGGATTTCACGGGCGGCGTGTGGTATTTCACGGACGAAGACTGGAAACCCTCGTCCGATGTGCGCTGATTCACGGATACATCACGTCGTTGAAGGCGTGAACTGATATCGAAAAAAGGAGAAGTAGGGAGAATGAGAACGTTCTTGTATCTGGCTGTCTGTATCATGGTTTTATGCGCGAGTCCGGCGGTTTGGGCTCAGGCGAGTCTGGCTGATGGGGATTCCACGGATTTCACCATCACCGTCGACGGTCATAAGGAGCATGTGACCTGCATTCAAGATGCCGTCAAACCCAACCAGTGGTATTACGTCCCCAGCAAGATCCGACTCGACACGATGAAGGATGCCACGACCAAGAAGGAAATCCCGGTGTTTTCCCTGGTGAAATACCAGGCCAAGGATCCCGAGGATCCTCAGAAACTTCTGGAAGGCGGCGTGATGCAGTGTGCCGTCAATCTGGCGCTCCCCCCCGGCGGCCTCGATCAGCTGAAAAACGAACTGGCCAAGCACACCGGCAAAAAGAATACCGAAATTCTGCTTTCTCCGCTTTCGATGGTTGATGCGAAGCTCACCGTCTGGGGTCCCGGCGGCGAGAAGCTGGGCGATGCTCCCCAAGCTCCCGATATCGCACCGGCGTTCGCCAACCAGTCGATTCCGATCCAGATCAACCTGAACAAGCTTGGCGCCGACTTCTCCGACGCCCTTGTCAAGTCCGGCGGCGGCATCCCGATCAACATCACCTTCAGCTTCAACGGTCTCACGCCGAAGGCCGGCTTCAAAGTCACCCTCGACTACGACCAGACCTTCAAACACCTCAGCACCGATTCCAAGGCGCGTGTCTCCTGGAACAGCTGGTTCTGCAGCGGCAGCGCCAAGGCCGACATCTCGACGGTGCGCGAAAATCTCGTCACGAACAAGTGTCTGACGATCGAGAGCATCTCCGGCGAGCACTTCACCGACGAGCAGATCGACAAATACATGCTGCCGATCATCGAGAAACTGCAGCAGGAAATGTTCTCCATGCAGGAACCCGAGAAGATCGACCCCGCCAAGGCCGCCGAGCCTGATGCGGGTGGCCGCGGCATCGTCAAGGTCGGCGTCAGCTTCGCCCTCAAGTCCGTCGAGAAGGTGAAGAAGGGCAAGACCGTCATCTCGATGAACCGCCAGCAGATCATGAAGCGCCAGACCGCCGTCGGCGGCGTCATCACCCTGGCCAACTGGCCCAAGGACGTCCAGGACAAGTGCGTCATCACCATGCCGGCCGGCAACTGGGCAAGCGCCTGGTACAGCCTGCCCGACGTCGGCGATGCCGGCGCCGTCGGCATCACCGAAGTCGCCGTCACCGTCAAGGTGCTCGATCCGGCCGGCAAGCCGGTCGCCAAGTGCCCGACTCAGATGGCGAAGTGGACCGCCAAGGAAGGCGTCTGGAAAGACGCGAAGAATAACGAGCGCTATACTCTTCTCTTCCCGATGGCCGGCGTGCTCGACGCATACAAGGGCAAGGAAAGCGAACTCAAATACGAGCAGACCATCAACGTGACGCAGGTCGTGGGCGGCCAGACGAAGAAGTTCACCTTCAAGTCCGTCGACCAGATGTTCGACGGCGAAGCCGCGATCTCGACCCCGATGGCCAACCTCGAGACGATCAACCTCAGCGGCACGCTCGTGACCTTCTACGGCAGCAACTTCCCCGACAACGAGCTCATGCCCGCGGCGTTCAAGGGCAAGCCCTCCGACCTGACGAACGTGAACGTCAGCCTCAAGACCAAGAAGCCGGCCAAGACCTACACCGGCACCATCACCCCGAAGACGACCGACTTCTTCGTACTCGTGGAAAAGGCCCCCGGCGACGAGGAGCCCGAGATCGAGGCGAAGGTCACGTTCAACTCCAAGAAGAACAAGAAGGAAATCGTCATCAAAAACCTGATCGAGGAAATCGGCGACCAGTGGTATCTCACCGACCTCGACTTCCTGCCCGAAAGCTGATCTGTGCCTGATGCCGGCCGCGCGGGGCAGCCCGCGCGGCCGGTTTATCCGAATATGAAAAGATACATATATATATTATTGACTATTATGGGAGGATTCGGCCTGCCTGCGTTCGCCGCAGAACAGGAGCGGCTCGACGAAGGGCTGTCGACGATCCGCGTCGTCGCCATTTCGCGGGAGTCCCGCAAGGTGACCTGCCTGCCCGTCGGGATCGAGGTTCATGCCCCGGAAGACCCCGTCCGGGAGCCGATCGTCATGAGGGTCGGCGGCGACGTCTCGGTGAACGCGCAGGTTTCGATCGTTGCGTCATCGACCGAGGTGGACGAACTGAAACGACGCATCGTCCGGGAACTCGGTCCTGAGTATTCGATAGACTATTCAAAAAATCCCGTCTGGGCGCTCGACGTGAAAACCGGCGATGTTCCTCTCGCCAGCCGGGCCATGACGGAAGGCTCCCTTGCCGGATGGAGCTTCCTCGGCATGATTCCCGCCGAACTGGCCTCTCCGGCCGTCGTTCTGACCTTTACCGGGGAAATCAGAGTGCCGGCGCTTCAGAAGAAAAGCGGAGCGGTGCGAGCCGTACGGTCGATCACGATGTCCGGCTCCTCCTCGAGCTTTGCGAGCGGTGACGCGTTGACCGTCTCGCGAACGGATTCCGTCGCCGATGTGACACAGAAGGGCTCATATCGCTCATCCCAGCTTTCTTCCGCAACCTTTCCCCTGACGGGGAGATGGGAAAAAACGATCGTTCCCGAACGCTGAACCGGAGCTCACCGAATGCCGTCGACACAGCACCTCCTCCCCCACGGTCTCCGATGGTCGGCGACGGTGTCTCTGCTTGCGCTTGTGCTGCTCATCGGAATCTGGGGCTGCGGCGGTGGCGGAGGCGGAGGTGGCGGCGCGGTTTCGGGCGGCATCATCATGGGAAATCTCCAGGGCATTTCGAACGCCGCGGCATGGACGGGCGAGGCCTGGATCGAAGAGTATCCCTCCATCCGGTCGACGGTTGCCTCGACGGGAGCCTTCCTGCTGACGGGTGTTCCGGCAGATCAGGCCTGCCGCGTGGTCGCCCGCATCACGTATCCGGCCGGAACCGTTCTCGGAATTCGCGCCTCGGGCGCTGCCGGATCGAACACCCTGTGGGCGCGATCCGGTCCGATTCAGGCCGGATACACCGAAATCGCACACGTCCTGACCCTCGAGCCCGGCGTGAAAGCGTTGACGGGCTATCTTCTCGACGAGGCGGGAAAACCCGTCACGGACGGCAGGATCACGTTCTGGGGCATCACCCTCTCGTCCGCCATCGACGGGAGTTTCCGCGTTCCGGAACTCCCCTCCTCCACCCGCGAACTCTCCCTGTCTCTCCAGGCCCCCGGCAGGCAGACGAACCTCTTTTCGGTTGGGATGCCGGACACGGAGTATCCGCCCGTTTTCCGGATCGTGATGCTGCCGGCAACGTCCGGGAATCATCCTCCCGTGCTGTTCGTTGCATCGGCCCCGGAGGCCGTTTCGCCCGGTCAGCGGGTGCCGATCGGTGTTGCGATCGACGATCCCGACGCCGCCGATGCGGTTCTCGCGCCTTCGTGGGAGTCTTCGGCCGGAACGCTTGAAGCCGGAACCGATATATTGCACCGGATATGGACGGCTCCCGCCGAAGGCGGCCTGGCGACGGTCACGATCCGCGTCACGGACCATGCCGGCGTTCCCGGAGAGGCGCAGGTTGCCTGGGCGGTCGGCGGCATCACGGGCGTCCTGCCGCGAATCGCGACGTTCACGCCGCAGAGCGGCGTTCCGGGATCCTGGGTGACGATCACGGGAACCGGCTTCGCGAGCTCGGCGGGCGGAACTCCCGACGTCCGGTTCAACGGCCTGTCGGCGACTCTCAAGGAATGGAGCGCGACCAGGATCGTCGCGATGGTTCCCGAAGAAGCCGAAACGGGGCCTCTCAGCGTCGTGACGAGGGACGGCGGTACGACCGCGGCCACGTTCACGGTCGTGGATTACCAGATCGTGATGACGCCTCTCTATGGCCCGCCGGAAACCATCATCACCCTTCAGGGGTTCGGTTTCGACGCCGACAATCCGGGACAGGTCCTGGTGAACGGCCGCGAGGCGACGGTCCTCCTGTGGGCGGACAAGACGATCCAGGCGCGCGTTCCCCGACTGGCCACGACGGGGCCCGTAACGGCCGTCATCCGGGGCCGGTCGCACGCGGGCGAGACGTTCACCGTCTCGAAAGCGACGGCCGTGTCCCCCGCCCGCGCGCTCCGCGGCGCCTCGATCACGATGATGGGCGCCGGTTTCGGTCCCGACCAGGGCACGAGCGAGCTGCGGCTCGCCTCGGGCGTCGTCGTCACGCCCGATTCCTGGGATGACGGCGAAATCACCTTCACGATTCCCCCGCAGGCCGTGACGGGCCCTGTGTCCGTCAAGATATGGGGCTTGACGATCCAGTCTCCGAGCCTGTCGGTCGAGTATGCGAACAAATACCAGGTCGCGGACACCTGGTCCGGCAAGCGATACAGCGCGTTCCCGATGACGCCGGGCATCGCTGTCGCGGGCGACGGGACGGTGTTTCTCGCCGACCGCGACAACTGCGTCATCTGGAAGTTCTCGCCCGACGGTTCGACCGTTTCCCGGATCGGGTCGAAAGGCCAGGAACCCGGACAGCTGCTCGATCCGTGGGGCCTCCTCATCGATCGTGACGGCAATCTCTGGGTGTCGGACCGCGGCAATCACCGGCTCCAGAAGACCGACCAGGCCGGCAACCTAATCCTGACCGTCGGAACCGCCGGCGCGGACCCGGGCAAGTTCAATGCCCCTTCGGGCATGGCGGTGGATGCGGCGGGCAACATCTGGGTCGCCGATGCCGACAACAACAGGCTCCAGCAGTTCGCGCCGGACGGCACCTTCCTGCAGGCGATCGGTACCGTCGGCACCGGCGACGGCGAGTTCAATTATCCCAACGGCGTCGCGATTTCCGCCATCGGCGACATCTACGTCGCAGATACCGACAACAACAGGATTCATCGGCTGGATTCGAGCGGCAATGCGATCGGCTGGTGGGGCCTCGACAACCTTGGAAGCACGGGGTGGCATGTCGCCGGCTCCGGCCGGACAGGCGCCCAGGGCAGCGCTCTGTGGCAGTTCTCCAGCCCGACCGCCCTCGGCTTCGAGGCAGGCGGAAAGCTGATCGTGGCCGACACGGGCAACAACCGGCTCCAGGTTCTGCCTGTCGGCCCCGGCGTCGCGTCGCAAATCGCGACGGGCGGCGAACAGGCAGGTCAGCTCGATGGTCCGACCGGCATCGCCGTCAGTGGTGCAAGCGTCTGGGTGGCGGATTACGGGAACTCCCGCGCGCAGAAGTTCAGTGTCGCCGGTGCCTTTGAGGCCGAGCGGAAGCCGGATCTCTCCGGCCTGCTGACCATGTGCGACCGCATCGCTGTGGATGAACGGCGGGGCCTGGCCTATGTTTCCGACGGAGCCGAGGGCCTGATCAACGTCTTCACGACGTCGGGCGCCTTCGTCCGGCGCATCGGATCGAAAGGAACGGGCGACGGCCAGATGCGCGGACCTTCCGGGCTCCAGGTCGCCGACGACGGCTCGCTTTGGGTCGTCGATTCCGGCAACGCTCGGCTGCACCGGTTCGATCCCGACGGACGGTTGGCTCAGACCATCGGCGGCTTCGGCACGGGGAACGGCCAATTCCGGTCGCCGGCCGGCCTCGAGCTCCTGCCCAACGGCGACCTGATGATCGCCGACGCCGACAACCACCGCATCCAGATTCTCGGCCCCGACGGGACATGGAAGAAGAGTATTGGCACCTTCGGCCACGGCAACGGGGAGTTCGACACCCCCCGCGGCGTCGCCGTAGATATATCAGGAAATATATACGTTGCCGACACTGCGAACGCGAGGGTGCAGAAGTTCTCCGCCGGCGGCACGTTCCTCGGCTGGTGGGGCGCCGACACCGCTGACGGGGACGGCTGGCATGGAACGGACACGTCGATATCTGCCAAGCCCGACCAGGGCCCGTGCAGATTTCTCGGCCCGTCCGACATCGCCGTCGACTCGGAAGGTTCGATTTTCGTCATCGACGGGGCGGCGGGCGTCATGCAGAAGTTCTCCCCCGAGCATGCATCCGAGGAATACGCCGGGTATCTCGTACGGGTCGATCTCGGCCCCGATCTTCGCGGCATCGCCGTCGATGAAGCCGGTATCCTGTATCTGACGGCGAGCGATCAGATGATCAGGTCGATGACCCCGTCGCTGCAATGACCTTCGCAGGAGGCATATATGCGTAGATATATAACAGTCATGGCGTTTCTCGTGTTTCTCGTAGCGACCTGCCTCGTCTGCTGGAACGCATTCGCGTTGAAAACCACGATGTCGAACGCCGAAAACACCGCTCTGGAGAAAATCTGGAAGCGGATCGGCGAAGCTTCGGGATATCTGACCGGCCTCTGCACCACCCTGGCAAGCGAATCGGCTCCGATCGTCGATGCTCTTGCGGCCGGCGGCATCGACAGGGACGCATTGTCGGACCGTCTCGAGGGGCTCCTCGCCGGAAACGGAGACCTCGGAGGCATCCGATTCTCCATCGCCTCCCCCGGCGGCCAGCTCTCCCCCTTCGCCGAACCGATGCATCTTCTGAAAGCCGGTTTGTCCGCGAGCGATGCCGCATCTCTGATTCCCTTCCTCCATCTGCCCGTCCGGGTCACCGCCTCAGGCGCCGAAGCTGTCGGGGAGTTGACGATGGAGATCGAGCACTGGCGGATCAAATCCCTCCTGCTTTCCTACGATCTCGGGGATTACGGATTTCCGTTTTTCGTTCGAACGGACGGGAAATTTCTCTGGCATCCCCATCGTGACGCGATGGGCCACACGGGAGATCTGTTCGAAGCCGCCCGCTCCATGAATCAGCCCGAGGTAGCGCAGTTTGCCAGGATTCTTGCCCGACACGAGAAACTGTTCGTGCCTCTGACCACTGCAAGCGGAACTCGGATGTGGCTGTTCGGGATGCCCCTCGATGGCTTCGATCTCGCCGTCTGTGGATACATCAACCGGGACGAGATGATTCCGCTGTCAGGAGTGATGCGGAAGCAGGAGTATTTCGCTCTCGTGTCGTTCTTCATCCTTCTCCTGGCGGGGGCCACGGTCTGGTTCCTCCGGCGGGAAGACCTCGCCGATATGCTTTGGACGGCTTCCGGCGTGTACACGCTGATCTTCGGGGTCGGCATCGGTACGATCTGGCTCCTGACCACGTCGACCTTTCCGCCGTATATCGAGGGCGGGGGGCCGCTCGTCGAGCCTTCACGCCTTACCGCGAAGCTCGAGGATTACAAGCGTGCCTCCAGGAAGGCCGGTCTCGAGGAACCGTGTTTCGTTCCGACGGGCGTCTTCGTCAAGTCCATCGAGTTTGAAAGCGCGACGAACGTCAAAATCACCGGATACGTCTGGCAGAAATACCCAAAAGACGGCATTCCCGGCGTCCAGGAGGGGGTCGTTTTCCCCGAAGCCGTCGAGGCGCAAATTGATAAGGCCTACGAGCGGACGGAGAAGGATGTTCGCATTCTCGGCTGGAGCTTCGCATTGACTCTTCGCGAATGGTTCGACTACTCGACCTACCCCTTCGACCAGCAAGATGTCTGGATCCGCATGTGGCACGCGGATTTCGACAAAAACGTGGTTCTCGTACCCGATCTGATCGCCTTCTCCCAACTTGCCCCCCAGGAGCTGCCCGGCACGGATGAGGACCTTATCCTCCCCTCGTGGCGGATCAAAAAGACGTTTTTTAATTTCGTTGACTATAATTACAATGCCAATTTCGGGCTGAATCGGTTCGCCGGGCAGACGGAGTTCCCGGAGTTGCACTTTCACATGCTCATCGGCAGAAATTTCATGGAGCCGTTCATGTCCTGCATCCTGCCGCTGTTCGTGGTCACGCTTCAGATGTTCTCGGTCCTGATCATCAGCACCAAACAGGAAACGATCGCCGAGCGGCTCGGGTTCAATTCCGGCGTCATCCTGCAGGTCGCCGCCGCGCTGTTTTTCGTCGTGATCTACGCGCAGATCGACCTGCGGCGGCGTCTCGACGCCGAGCAGATCATATATATGGATTACTTTTATTTCACGATGTATTTCATCTTTATCACGGTCTCGGCGAACTCGATCCTCTACGCCCATACCGACGAGAACTCGATCATCGAGTATCGGGACAATTTGATTCCCAAGGTGCTGTTCTGGCCTCTTATCCTCGGCATCCTGTTCGTCGTGACCGTCGCCTACTTCTATCCGTGAACGGCCTGACCATCCACCAGATCTGGTATCGGGACGAGCAGCGATCGTTCCTCGAACCCCGGATGAAGCCGTGGGACAACCGCAAGAATCTCCGCCCGGAATGGTGCGAGTATTGGGTCATGCGCACCGCCTGGTTCGATGCGGAACAGCCGTTCGACAACCTGACGGGTTTTTTCAGCTGGAAATACCGACAGAAGCTCGAACTGGACTACGGGCAGATCGAGGGTTTCGTCGCGGCGCACCCGGGGGCCGACTGTTACATTTTCAGTCCGGCGGTGTTTCAGGTTGCGTTTTATCGGAACGTGTGGCACCAGGCGGAAGTCTGGCATCCCGGCATCACGAGGATCGCCCAGGGGATGCTCGACGACCTGGGAATCCTCGTCGATCTGGCGGGAAGCGTCGACCATCACCTGAGCACGGCCTACGCCAACCTGTGGATCGGCAGTCGCCCCTTCTGGCGGGCGTATATCGAATTCATGGAGCGGACGTTCGCGTATATCGAAGCTCAAAAAGACCGTGAAGCCAGTCCGTTCTGGCTGAATCGGTTCGGATCCGCCGGCGGAGAGGGCCACGTGCAACGCCTTCCCGTCATACCGTATCTGATCGAGCGGATGTTCTCGGTCTTCGTGAAACTGCACCCCGAGTTTCGGATCGTCGCGTGGGAGTATCCCTTGGACATCCTCGAAAAGAGGGCCTTCAGGGCCGCTGGCCTGATCCCGCTCGCCAACTGGTGCAAATTGATGTATCACAAGACCGGCAAGGACCTGTATCTACAGATGTTCGCCCAGGTCCAAAGCGAGATGTACGCAGCCGCGACAAGGTCCCTGGAGGAACATCCGGGAGCGGTCATTTCCTGAACGTCCCGGGAAAAACTTGGTCAGCCGAGTTCGGCGACGAGGCGCTCAAGTTCCCGTTCAAGGTTCCGGACGAATCTCGGCGTGTCGAACAGGACGCCGGTCTCGCGGACATCACGCAGGTGCTCCCGAAGGCGCCTGCACCGCTCCGGCGTATGAGCGAGTTCGACGGCTCTTTCCTCGTAGTCGCGCCGGTCATACGTGATCAGTTCGGGAAGGCCGGCAGCCGTCAGAAGCGCTCCCGCCATACGGGAAGCGAAGGTTCGGCCGCTCCGGGTCAGGACCGGCAGCCCCATCCAGAGCGCGTCGTTGGCGGTCGTCCCGGCGTTGAAGGGGAACGAGTCGAGGAACAGGTCCGCGATCGTATACCGCGCGAGATACTGTTCGGGGGAAACCCGCGGCGCGAAGATGAGCCTGTCCCCGGCGATGCCTCTGGCCGTCGCTTCGCTTCTCAGGTTCGCCTCGGCCCAGGGATTGTCCGAGAGCATCCACAGAACGCTGCCGGGAACTCGACGCAGGATGTTCATCCAGGCGTCGTACATCTCGGGAGTATATTTGTAATTATTGTTGAACGTGCAGAAGACGAACCCGTCGTCCGGCAAGCCTGAATCTTTACGGGACGGCGGCTGCGCGTGCTTCCGGCGCCGGTCGCTCACCTGGTAGACGTCCGGCATATACAGGGGTTTTTCGGAATAGAACCGGGCGTATTCCTCGGGGATCAGGAACCGGTCAGCGATCACGTAGTCGATCGACGGCAGGCCCGTCGTCGCGGGAAGCCCAAGATACGTGATCTGGATCGGGGCGGGCCGGTACGAGAGGATGTTCGGGCGTGCTCCCAGCGTCTGTCCGTGGAGATCGACCAGCACGTCGATCTCATGGCCGCGGATCTCGCGCGCGGCTGCCTCATCCGATAATGAATCGATGCGTATGAAATGATCCATTCCGTCCATGATGCGCTGACGGAGACCGGAATGCCCCTGCTTCGTCCAGCAGAACCCGTAGACTTCGAACCGTTCGCGATCGTGAAGCTCGAACAATTCCGCCGTCAACATTGCAACCGGGTGGAGGCAGAAATCCGACGAACAGTAGGCGATGCGGATCTTCCGATGACCGTAGGAGCGTCGTTCGGAAAGCGGGGGGACGCCGGCGAGGACTTTGTTTCGGACATACTCCCGGGCGGCGTTCAACTGCTCTTCGGGGTCGTCCGAGAGGCTGATCATCGCGAGGGCCGAGGTCGAACGGCGCATCAGGTCGGGATCGACTCCGGGAATGGGGGCATACACCGGCCACGAACACTGTTTTTCACGCAGGTACACGAGGTGATGCAGGACGTCGGGCTGGCGTGGCTCGATGATCAGGCTTTTCGTGAGGCAGGCATTGGCGCTGAACATCTGCTTGCGCTCTTCGAGCACTCTGCCGAGGTTGTTGAGAGCCATGAGAAGGATCGGCCTGGTGTCGGGCTGGTCGGGCGCCACATGGTCGTCGATCCAATGCCACTCTGATATAGCAGCATCTATATTACCCTGCTTCTCGAAGGTCAGCCCGAGGTTGAAACGGGGCTGTATGAATGCCGGAGCAAGACGGATCGCTTCGAGATAAGCCTCTTTCGCCCCCTCGAGATCTCCCTCGGCGAACAGGATCGCACCCAGATTGAACAGGGCGAACTGCCGGTTCGGCGACGCATTCCGCTTCAGCCACGTCTGATACAGCACGGCGGCCAGCGGCGCTCGGCCCTGGGCCGTGAGCCGGCTCGCTTGGTCGAGCAGACCGGTGAAGTCGAGATCGCCATTCCAGGCGCTCAGGATGAGATCGGAAAACCCGGTGTCGATGGACACGAGACGCCCGCCTCAGATCGGGAGGGCCATGATCTGATCCGTCGAGAGAGCCGCAATCTGGGCGTTCGTCAGCGCGCGGACCTGGGCGGTCGTCATGTGGCTGATTTGATCCGTCGTCAGCACCTGGATCTGGGTGGTGGTCAGGCTAGGGATCTGCGCCGTGGTGAGCGCCGGAATCTGCGACGTCGTCAGCCCTTCGAGAACCTGCGTGGTGGTGAGCGCCGGGATCTGGGCCGTGGTCAGAGCCGCAAGATCCTGGGTTTCCATGAGGGCGATCTGCTCGGTGGTCAGGGCGACGATCTGGTCGGTGGTCAGCCCCTTCATTTGGGTAGGCATGAGAGCCCGGATATGTTCGGTGCCGAAGGCAACGATCTGGTCCGTCGTAAGCGACTGCAGTTGCTGGGTGGTTAGCATCGCGGTCTGGACCGTCGTCAGAGCAACGATCTGGTCCGTCGAGAGCTCGGCGAGATCGCTTCCGTCGATGCCCTTGATCGAAGCCGTGGAAAGAGCCGCAATCTGCGATGTTGACAGGGCCCGTATCTGATCGCTCGTCATGGCTTTGAGCTGATCAGACGTCAGCGCCGCAACCTGCGTGTTGGTCAGGGCGGCGATCCCGTCCGTCGTCATCCCGACGATCTGGAGTATGGTGAGCGAGGCGAGATCCTGAATTTCAAGAGCGGCGATCTGGCTCGAGGTCATGGCGGCAATCTGCTGGGTGGTAAAACCCTTCACCTGGGCTGTGGTGAGAGCCTTGATGTCGTCGGTGCCGAATGCCTGGATCTGGTCCGTCGTCATGGACTGAATCTGGGACGTCGTAAGCATGGCCGTCTGAGCGGAAGTCAGGGCGGCGATCTGGTCCGGCGAGAGGGCGGAAATGGCTGCGCTGCCGATTCCCTTTACGGTGGCCGTCGAAAGCGCCGCGATCTGCGCCGTGGAAAACGCCGTGAGCTGGTCGGTCGTCATCGCGCCAAGCTGGGCCGAGGTCAATGCGCGTGCCTGGGCCGTCGAGAGAACGGAAATGGCCGCCGTCGTGAACCCCGGGATCTGAGAAGCGACGAACGCCGACACATCCAGCGTTTCAAGGGCGGCAATCTGGTCGGTCGTCAGGGCGGCGATCTGGGAGGACGTGAGACCGGGGATCTGGGCGATGTTCAGGGCCTTGATGTCGTCCGTTCCGAACGCCGTGATCTGGTCGGTGGTGAACGCCTGAATCTGTTGGGACGTCAGAGAGGCCGTCTGTGCGGTCGAGAAGGCGGCGACCTGGTCGGTCGAAAGGGCGGAGAGATCTTCACCGTCGATTCCTCTGATCGATAGCGCTGCGATGGCGGCTATCTGGGCGGGGGACAACGCGGCGACCTGGTCGCTCGTCAGGCTTTTCACCTGCGTCGACGAGAGCACCTTGATCTCGTTTGTTCCGAATGCGCCGATTTGATCCGTCGTCAGGGCCTGCAGCTGCTGAGCGCTCAGCGACGGAACCTGGAGCGATGTGAGGGCCGCGATCCGGTCCGTCGAGAGCACGGCAAGGTCGCTGCCGTCGATGCCCTTGATCGACGTGGGAGAAATCGCCGCCATCTGCGCGGGCGAGAGAGCCGAGATCTGATCGCTGGTCATGGCCTGGAGCTGAGCAGAGGTGAGAACCTTGACCTGGCCGGTGGAAAGGGCGGCGATCCCCTCGGTGGTGATGCCGATGATCTGCGTCGCCGTGACGGCTGTCAGGTCCTGGGTCTCGATCGCGGCAATCTGTTCGGTCGTCAGGGCCGCGAGCTGGTCGGACGTGAGGCTTTTCACCTGCAGATTGGTGAGGGCTTTGATATCGGCGGTGGAGAACGCGGCGATCTGGTCGCTGGTGAGGGAACGCAACTGCTGGGTCGTGAGCGCGGCGGTCTGTGCGGTCGTGAGGGCCTCGATCTGATCGACGGCCATCGCCGCGAGGTCCGCCCCTTCGATTCCCGTGATGGCCGAGGGCAGCATCGCGGCGATCTGATCGGCGGAGAAGGCGGTCAGCTGGTCGCTGGTCATGGCTTTCAGCTGTGCCGCGTTCAAAGCCCGGACCTGCGTCGTCGTGAGCAGACTGATGGAGATCTGCGTCAGCCCGGGAATCTGGGCCGTCGTCAGGGCGGCGATATCCTGGGTTTCGAGCGCGGAAAGCAGCGGCGAGTCGAGAGCCGCGATCTGATCGGTCGTGAGCCCCTTGATCTGGGTGCTGGAGAGGGCTTTCATGTCGTCGGTGCCGAAGGCGAGAATCTGGTCGGTGGTCAGCGCCTGCAGTTGCTGCGTGGACAGCCAAATCGTCTGCGCGGTGGTCAGGGCGGCGATCTGATCCGTCGAAAGCTGGACAAGGTCGGGCGCTTCGATGCCAGAGATCGAAGATGCGGCCAGAGCGGCGATCTGCGCCGTCGAGAAGCTGACGATCTGTTCGCTGCTCATCGCCTTGAGCTGGAGTGCGGTGAGCGCTCGGACCTGGGCGGTCGTCAGCGAGGCGATGGCCGCCGTCGTGAGCCCCGGAATCTGACCGGTTGAAAGCGCGGCGATGTCGAGGGTTTCAAGCGCCGCGATCTGGCCGGATGTCAGAGCGGCGATCTGGTCGCTCGTCAGCGCTTTGACCTGGGCCGCTGAGAGGGCCTTGATGTCTTCGGTGCCGAACGCGACGATCTGATCGGTCGAGAGCGCCTGCAGCTGCTGGGTCGTCAGCGATGCGCTTTGCGCCGTAGAAAGGCAGGCGATCTGGGCAGTGGTGAGAGCGGCAAGATCGGCGGCCTCGATTCCCTTGATCGAGAACGGGGAAATGGCGGCGATCTGCGCGGTGGAGAGCGCCGCGATCTGACTGCTGGTGAGGCTTTTCAACTGGGCCGTCGTCAGGGTCTGAATCGCGCCGGTCGTGAAGGCGGCGATCTGATCCGAAGTCAGGGCTTGCAGCTGAAGCGTGGTCAGCGCTATCGACTGGCCCGACGTGAGGGCGGCGATCTGCCCGGCCGTGAATCCTTCCAGGTCCTCCGGCGCGATTCCCATGATCGAACCTGGAGAGAGCGCCGCGATCTGAGCGGTGGAGAGGGCCGTCACCTGGGCGCTCGACAGGGCTTTGAGCTGGTCGGACGTCAGGGCCCGGGCCTGACCGGTCGAAAGGGCGTTGATGGCGTCGATGGTCAGACCGATGACCTGCCCCGTCGTCAATGCCGCGAGATCCTGCGTCTCGAGGGCCGAGATCTGTGCGGTCGTCAGAGCTGCGATCTGGTCGCTGGTGAGGCCTTTCACCTGAGCCGTGGTCAGCGCTTTCACGTCTTCAGTGCCGAAGGCCGCAATCTGGGCCGCGGAGAGTTCCTGCAGCTGTTGGGTCGTCAGCGTCGATGTCTGCACGGATGTGAGGGCGGCAATCTGAGAAGCCGTAAGGCCAGCAAGGTCTGCCGGATCGATTCCTCTGACGGATGCCGGGTTCAGCGCGGCAATCTGGGCGGATGAAAGCGCTACGATCTGGTCGCTGGTCATGGCCTTGAGCTGCGACGACGTGAACCCTTTCACCTGATCCGTTGTCAGGGCCGATATGCCTGCGGTGGTCAAACCGGCGATCTGGGCCGTCGTCAGCACCGCAAGATCCATGGCTTCGATCGCGGCGATCTGGGCTGGCGACAGGGCTGCAAGCTGGTCGGTCGTCAATCCCTTCATCTGGGAGACGGTGAGAGCCTTCAGATCCTCTGTTCCAAACGCCTGGATCTGGCCAGTGGTGAGTGCCTGCAGCTGAAGCGTCGTCAACGCCGCCGTCTGGGCCGTCGTCAGGGCTGCGATGCGGTCGTTCGCCAGCGTCGCCAGGTCGTCACCGTCGATTCCCGCGAGCGAGCCGGGGGAGATGGCTACGACCTGGGCCGTGGACAACGCGCCGATCTGGTCGCTGGTCATGGCTTTGAGTTGCGCCGAACTCAGAGATTTGATCTGATTCGTCGAAAGCACGCCGACGCCGGCGGGAGACAGACCGACGATCTGTGCCGGCGTGAGAGCCGCCAGATCCTGGGTTTCGATCGCAAGAATCTGATCGCTCGTAAGCGCCGACAGGTGATCGGTCGTCAGGCCCTTCATCTGGAGCGGGGTCAACGCCTTGATGTCTTCCGTCCCGAACGCCCTGATCTGATCCGTCGTGAAAGACTGCAACTGCTGTGACGACAAGGTCGAGGTCTGGGAGGAAGTGAATGCGGCGACCTGCTCAACCGAGAGTTCCGCGAGATCCTGCCCCTCGATTCCCATGACGGAGAGCGGGGAAAGGGCCGCAATCTGAGCTGTCGACAGCGCTTTGAGCTGGTCGCTGGTCAAGGCTTTCAGTTGACCTGACGTGAGGCCCCTGACCTGCGCGGTGGAGAGAACGCTGATGGCATCGGTCGTAAAGCCGCTCATCTGACTCGTGGAGAACGAAGCGAGATCGGCGGCCTCGATGGAGGAAATCTGGGCAGTGGACAAAGCCGCGATCTGCTCGGTCGTCAGGCCTTTCACCTGCGCGGTCGTCAGGGCTTTTATTTCGTCCGTGGTGAAGGTGAGAAGCTGGTCCGTCGACAGCGCTCCGAGTTGCTGCGTAGACAGAGCGGCAGTCTGATTCGAGGTCAGAGAGGCGATCTGGTCGGTAGAGAGAACGGCGAGGTCGCCCGCATCGACGGCCTTGATTTGGGCGGCCGAGAGTTGCGTGATGTTCGAGGTGGTCAGCGCCTTGACCTGGTCGCTCGTCAGCGCCTTGACCTGCGAGGCGGTCAGGGCTTTCGCCTGATTGGCGAGGAGAAGCTGGATGTTGTAGGTCTGAATTGCCTGGATCTGGCTGGTGCTGAGAATCACGAGATCCCGCGTCTCGATGGCGGGAACCTGGACGCTGGTCAGGGCGTTCACCTGAGCCGTCGTCATGGCTTTGAAATCTTCCGTCGTTAAAGCCGCGATCTGAGCTGTCGTCAATACGGCGACCTGCGCCGGCGACATTCCAGTGATGATCGACATGGCAAGCCTCTTCTCTCGAAGTCCTGGGAAACGCTGCTCTTCGTGAAAAAACAGTTCCCCATTACTCTATCGGCTTGGCAGGGCGAAAAAATTCTTTCGATTTTCAGGCAAATCGTCGGATTTTCAGGTGCAACGAGATAACTGCCTCGAAATTTAACGTGAAGTATTCCGTTTTGATCGAAAATTGAACGGAAATGGCACGTCTCAATCGTGCTTTAGGAATTTGCCGAAAAAGGTTCTGGCGTGGGGAAGCAGCGTGTCGAGGGGACCCTGCCTGAACGGCGCGGGAGGGAGCGAGTCGAGAAAGTAGGTGCCGTAGCTTTTCGTGACGAGGCGGCGGTCGAGAATCCAGATCGTTCCGCGGTCTTCGCGGTGGCGGATCAGCCGGCCGAAACCTTGCTTGAGCTTGATGGCGGCCATCGGAAGCTGATACTCAGAAAACGCGTTTTTTCCCTGCGCCTTCAGGAGTTCCTGCCGAGCCTCGAGGATCGGGTCGTCGGGGATCGCGAACGGCAGTTTGGCGATGACGAGATTCCGGAGGGCGTTTCCAGGGACGTCGATGCCTTCCCAGAAACTTTCGGTCGCGAAAAGGACGGCGTTCCCGTCGTCGCGGAACCTGCGCAGGAGTTCGTCGCGAGAGGCGTCGCCCTGCTTCATGACGAGAAGTCCTTCGTTTTCGAGTTCGACCGAGAGCGCGTCGGAAAGGTGCTTCAGGTGCCGGTATGACGTACATAGAACGAGGGCTCCGCCCTGCGACGTTCGGACAATCTCGCCCACCGGCCTGACGGTGCGCTCGATGAAATCGGGGGACGCGGGATCTGGCAGGTCGATCGGAATGAACAGCCGAGCCTGCTCTTTATAATCGAACGGTGACGGGAATAGGCCCTCGATGGGTTCTGGTTCGAGTTCGTCGCTGTCGAGGCCCAGTCGGGACTTCATAAAATCGAAGGATTTGCTTGCCGTGAGGGTGGCGGAAACGAGAACGGCGGTCGGAATGCAGGTGAAGCAGTTGTCGACCATGACGTTCGAGACGACGATCGGGAAGGAGTTTATCGCCGGATATTTCCCGCTCTGGCGGACGGCGACCGAGAAAAAATGCACGAACGAATCGCGTCTTTCGGCCTCGAGGTCGAAGAGGAGTTCGAGCGAGTTCTGAATTTTCTGGAACCTGCCGCCGAAGCTGTTCAGCTCGACGAGGGGCATCTCGAACTCACGGTTCCCCTTTCCTGATTCTTCGGGCGCTTCCTCGCCTGCCGCGGTGATCGCGTCGGCGAGGCGTTTGTGAAGTCTGCGGAGAAGCCTGACCAGGTTGGACAACTCGTCCCGCAGGCTGAACGCTTTCGCCGCGAGATCGGTGAACGGCGGACGCCCGACGTGGTGTTTCGTGAGGCGGACCCGGTGCTCGCCGAAATACGGCTGTTTTTCGCCGATGACGAACGCCAGGACGTCGTCGAACACCTCGCGGGCGAGGTCGCTGATTTCGTTGCGGAGCGGGATGATCTTTTCCTGTATATCTGCCGCTACACTTTCGCGGAGCTTGGGCGCGAATGTTCCCGCGCCGAGCAGCAGGCGGGTCAGCAGGACCGAGAGCACCCCGCCCTCGCGGCGACCGCGCTTGTGGTAGAGGCGGCCGAGGGTGCGCTGGACGCCGAAGCCGGTGACCTGGCTGCCGAAATGCCGGGTGGCGATTTCTTCGAGGTTGTGCGCTTCGTCGAGAATGACGGCCTTGTAGGCCGGCAGAACGGCGACCTGCGAGTAGTCGCGGCTCTCGGCGCGCAGGGCGAGGTCGGAAAAAAGCAGGTTGTGGTTGACGACGAGCAGGTCGGCTTCGGATGCCTTGCGGCGCGACTCGAAAAAGAAGCACCGCTTGAACTCGCTGCACCGGATGTGAAGGCATGCGTCCTTGTCGGCGCAGACCTTCTCCCAAAGGGAGTCTTTCGGTTCCCATGTCAGATCGCCGAGCGAGCCGTCGCCGGTCTTCTGGGCCCAGAGCCGAAGCTTCAGATACTCGTCGAGCTCGTCGGCGTCGAGCAGGATCTCGCCTTCCATGGGATTTTCCATCTCGGCCATGCGGCGGCGGCACAGGTAGTTGGAGCGACCCTTCATCAGAGCGAACGTGAAGGGGAACGGCATATATTTCGACAGAAACGGAAGGTCTTTCCCGCACAGCTGGCTTTGCAGGTTGAGCGTGTTCGTCGAGACGGCGACCCGGCACTTGCGCAGATGCGCGAAATACAGCGCCGGGATCAGGTAGGCGAGGCTCTTCCCTACCCCCGTCTCTCCCTCAAGAATCGCGTGGCACGGGGCATTCAGAGCGTCGATCACCGATTCCATCAGGCCGATCTGGCCCGGTCGTTCCTCGTGACCCTCGAGCTTGTTGAAAATCGCACCGTCGGGTTGCAGGAGGGCGACGATTCCGTCGCGATCGAGCGGTTCGTATCCTTCCGGCGCGGGCGGTTCGACGACGACGTAGGCCGTCGTGCACTCGTTATCGTGAATGGCGAAGCCGATGCCGGACTGGCCGCAGAGATACGCGACGCCGAGATCGGCATCGGAAGGCTGCAGCACGCCGTCCGGATGGTTGTGCAACAGGATGTCGCCCGCGCGCAGGCCTCTCAGAATCGCCGGGGCGGCGCTGTCGTTTCCGCGGGCGAGGACGCGGAGGTCGACCCACCGCCCTCCCTCGCCGATTGTCGCGGCTGACAGCACTTCGGAACCGCCGGCGGCCTGGATCTCATCGACGAGCAACTCCCGGTCTTCCCTGCTGATGGGAAACGGCGGTCGCCGTCTCGATGCCGCGCGGGGCCGTCCTTTCTGCGTTTCTTCCGTCATAGAGCGGCCATTCTACGTTTGCGCCACGACCCTGTCAATACGGGGAACGCCCGAAGACCGGCGAGAGCCGTTTCGGTCGCCGGTTCGGGGGATTGACGGACAAGCCGGGAGCTTACGGGAGCATCTCGACGGTGCCGTCGTCGAGGTCGTAGCGCGCTCCTTCGATGGAGAGAAGACCGTTTCTGAACCGTTCCTCGAGGATCGGCCCGGCTGACCGGAGCGTGCGAACGACCAGAGCGACGTTGGCCCGAACGGTGTTTTCGACGAAATCGCCGGACTGGCGGGCCGCATCGATCATAGCGGGCCTGATCGCCTTGGCCAGCGTTCCGACGCACCCGGGGTAATGGCCCCCCTTGACGGTTGCCTCGACGGCGCCGCATCGCTCGTGGCCGAGCACCATCACGTAGGAAACGTTCAGGTGCTCGACGGCGTACTCGATGCTTCCGATGGCCGCGTCGTCGACGATATTGCCGGCCAGGCGGATGACGAACAGATCTCCGAGCCCCTGGTCGAACAGGATCTCTGGCGGCACCCGCGAATCGGAACAGCAGACGACGACCGCGAAGGGATGCTGCCCTTTGGCGATCTCGATGCGGCGACGCGCCGTATGGCCGGAATGGCGCATGCGCGACTCGACGAATCGCTTGTTCCCGCTCATCAGCTTGAGCCGGGCGGTGTCCCAGCCGACGCTCGTCTGCCCGTGACCCGGCGAGCTGCAGAACGCCGCGGATGCGGCGAAGGACAGAAGAACTGTCAGATATATTCTATACTTCATGCTATCTCCATTCGATGATTCGCCGGTTTGTGAACAACCCGCGTCCGTCACGTCGATACTTCCACTCGGAGGTGATACCAGATTTTCATCCGGATGTCCGGGGAGTGCAAATGAATTCTTCGATGGGATATGAAACTTCTCCCTGAAAGTATCGTATACTGGGAGCGATGATCAACTCGAGGAGACAAAACATGAAAAACCGACGACGGTTTCCGGCAGTGGTTCTTCTGATCGTTTCCCTTGGATGGCTCTGCGGCGCCCACGCGGCGGATTCCGGCATCCGTTCCCCGTTTTCTGGAAAAAAAATTCAACAGGTCCAGGAAGGTGAACCCGCGAACACCTCATCTTCAAACTCCGCCGGCAGCACGGAGACAACTACGGATGGCATGGGGATGGGCAGCGGTGAGGATACCCAAGGCAAGCGAAAAGAACTCAAGGAGCTCAAGGAGAAAACCCTTACGGTTCTGACGAACACCTTGCGCGGCGTCATCGATTTGCTGCGGCAACTCATCGAGATGCTGAAGAAACTCCTGGTCGGGAAGATCGCGTCGCAGCCGTCCCAACCTTCGAGCGGGTCCACGGAAACAGCCGCACCTGCCGATACGGCTCCGCCTCCATCCGAAGCCCCGTCCGATCAGACTGTCGCTCCTGCGCCCGTTGACGAACCGGAACCTGCGGCTGAACCGGCCGACATGCCCGAGCCGGCATCCGAGCCCGCCCCCGAGCAACCAGGCGAGAACGAGACCGCCGTCACGCCGGAACCCGTTCCCGAACCGGAACCTGCGGCTGAACCGGCCGACATGCCCGAGCCGGCATCCGAGCCCGCCCCCGAGCAACCAGGCGAGAACGAGACCGCCGTCACGCCGGAACCCGTTCCCGAACCGGAACCTGGGGCTGAACCGGCCGACATGCCCGAGCCGGCATCCGAGCCCGCCTCCGAGCAACCAGGCGAAAACGAGACCGCCGTCACGCCGGAACCCGTTCCCGAACCTTCCGTTGAACCTTCCAGCGAAACGGTCGAACCGCCCCCCCCGCCCGAACCCCAGCGAGGTCCCACTCCGGCGGAATGCGAGCGAATGAAGCTGCTGATCGCCGACGGGAAGGTCGAAGAAGCTGCCTCGATGCTCGACAAGGGATTCGATATCAACGCCCGGATCGGGGAAAAGGGAACCGCGCTCCATTACGCCGTCGGAACGGGCAACAAGGCCGTCGTCGAACTCCTGGTCAAACGTGGAGCCGATCTTGGCGCTCGTGACGACATGAACGCAACTCCGTTGCACGTCGCAGCATGGAAGAACAATCTCGAATTCTGCCGGCTTTTCCTCGATGCGGGCGCCGACGTCAATATCACCGGCTGGAATGCGGCTGAAGGTTCTGACCGGACACCCCTTCACGTCGCCTCGGAAGTCGGAGCCTCCGATGTGCTCAGGCTGTTCCTTGCCAGGGGCGCCAACGTGAACGCCCTCGACAGCAAAAAGCAGACGCCCCTGTATTGGGCCGTTTTCTCCGGCCAGGTCGAGGCGGCGAACATCCTGAGGGAACGCGGCGGCGTCGAAGACCCGTCGAAACTCCGCCCGGCGGCCTCTCCCGCAGTCCCCGCTCCATCGGCTCCGTGATGATTCTCCCCGCTCTATTGGGAGCGGGAGTTGAAAACTCCTGAACGCACCATCGGGAATTCCCTCGCGGGACCGCCCGGTGGTGCTTTTCATTTCGGCGATCCCGGGCATCAACTTCTTCCCCCGGCGCGGGGTGATTTCCGGCGGAAACTTGACCGCATACCGGTCCGTGGTGCATAGTGATGCACGTTTTGAGATGGTGAATCATATTCAGGAACGAGGAGAAACACGATGGCGAAGTTAGTCGGGAATGTTCTGATCGCACAGGGCGGCGGCCCAACGGCCGTCATCAACCAGAGCCTGGTCGGCGCGGTTCTGGAGTCGCGGAAGTTTCCCGAGGTCCAGCGCGTGTACGGCGCCCTGCACGGCGTCCGGGGTATCGTCGAGGAGAATTTCGTCGATCTGACCCAGGCCACGACGCACAACCTCGAGCGCATCGCCTGCACGCCCAGTTCGGCCCTCCTGTCGACCCGCGACAAGCCGGATGCCGAATACTGCGCGAAGATCTTCAAGGTGTGCATGAAGCATAACGTTCGCTATTTCTTCTACATCGGCGGCAACGATTCAGCCGACGCCGTCCGCATCGTGAACGACAACGCCCGCAACGCCGGCTACGAGCTGCGCTGCATCCATATTCCGAAGACGATCGACAACGACTTGCGCGTCACCGACCACTGTCCCGGGTACGGCTCGGCGGCCAAGTTCGTCGCCCTGGCGTTCGCCGGCGCCAACCTCGACAACCGCTCATTGCCCGGCGTTTACATCGCCGTCGTCATGGGTCGCAACGCCGGCTTCCTCACTGCCGCCTCCGCCTTTGCGCGCAAATACGAGGACGACGGTCCGCATCTGATCTACCTCCCCGAACGTCAGTTCCGTAAGGAGTCCTTCGTGAAGGACGTCGAGCAGGTCTACAAGAAGTTCGGCCGGTGCATCGTCGCCGTTTCCGAAGGCATTCTCGGCGAGGACAACAAGCCGGTCATCACCCAGCTCATGGAGAACGCCGAGACCGACGCCCACGGCAACGTGCAGCTTTCGGGCACCGGCGCGCTGGGCGACCTGCTCGCCGACCTGATCAAGAAAGAGCTGAAGATCAAGCGCGTTCGCGCCGACACTTTCGGCTACCTGCAGCGCAGCTTCGTCGGCATCGTTTCCGAGGTCGACCAAGCCGAGGCCCGCGAGGTCGGGGAAAAGGCCGCCCAGTTCGCGATCTGGAACGAGGTCGACGGCTCTGTCGCGATCCGGCGCACCGGCGACTACTCGGTCGAGTATTTCCTGACGCCGCTCGAGACGGTCGCGAAGGAAACCAAGGGCATGCCCGACAAGTTCATCGCCCCGATGGGAACCGACGTCACCGACGAGTTCATGAAATACGCCCGCCCTCTGCTCGGCTCGATGCCGGATTACGAGCGGCTGATGGCCCCGGTGGTGAAGAAATGACGTCCGTTCAGGCCGGAGAACGGCGCCGCATCGTCGTATCGAGATTCGATGCCCGCGGTCGCGGGGTTGCGGTGATCGACGGCGAAGAGGTTGCCGTTCCCGGCCTGTTTCCCGGCGACGAGATCGAGTTCGTGCGCGAAGCCGGCCCGAGGGGCCGCCCGACCTGGGAGCCGCAGGAACTGACGAAGCCGTCGCCCGACCGCATCAAGCCCGACTGCCCGTTCCACGGGCCGTGCGGCGGCTGCGACTGGCTGGAACTCTCGGAAAAAGGCCGCCGCAAGGGAAAACAGCAGATCCTCACGTCGGCTCTCGAGGATATTCCGGGATTCGACACGGCGACCATTGCGCCGTTCGCCGCCGCCCGCGAGGGCGAGACGATCCGGTACATGCCCCGTGTCCGCATTCACCAGGGCCGGCACCGGGCATCACAGGATGCCGGATTCCTGCCGGCCGAAGGGCACGAGGACGAAACGCACGGGGGCATCGTTCCCGTCACCTCGTGCGCGCTCCTGACGAAACCCCTGGGAAAACGACTCGTGGCGGCGCGGCGGGCGCTGGGTGCCCTGCCCTTCCGCGTCGACGGCCTCGTGCTGGCCGCGGCGAACGCCGGGCCCGAAGCCGTGACCGGCCATCTCACGCTCGGCGCCGGAGCTTCGCCGGGCCGCGTCAGGCCGGAACTCTGGAAACTGATCCGCGGGGCCGACCTGGCCGGGCTCAGCTACGGACGGCCAGACAAGGGCGTCGAAGGCGTGCTCGAGGACGTCTCGGTCGCCGGCCTTCTCGCCCACGGCGTCGAGGGCGGTCCGTTCTTCACCGAGCCCGGCTTCTTCAGCCAGGGCAACGTGTTCCAGAACAAGCATCTCGTGCGGGAAGTGGTGCGCCTCTCTGGCGCCGCCGACGGAAAACGGATCGTCGAGGGCTTCGCCGGCGCCGGGAATTTCACGATTCCCCTGGCCGCCGCCGGCGCGACGGTCGAGGCCGTCGAGTCGCACCCGGGCGCCGTTCGCATGGCGATCCGGAACCGTCAGCGAGCGAAATGCGGCGAACGGATCACCCTCGTCGAAGGCGACGCGATGAAGGAACTCGGAAAACTCGCGCCGGAACCCGACGCGCTGGTGGTCGATCCGCCCCGCACCGGGATGCCCACGATCGCCGCCACCGTCGCGAAACTCAAACCCGCGACGATCGTCTATGTAGCGTGTGATATGGAATCATTGCGCCGAGACGCTCAGGCGCTCGTAAAGGCCGGCTACCAAATCGCGGATGTCGCCGGCATCGACCTCTACCCCCGCACCCACCACGTCGAAGCCGTCATCAAATTCGTGCGGAACGATCAGTAACATACCAAGACCGTTTCACAGCGATACACCGAGGCTCGGAGTTTAGATACGTATACGTTGAAAGGCGATATGACCTTGCGCGGTTGTTCGATTGTTTGGTTGTTTCTTGTGTTTGTTTTGATAATGGGAGGTGCAATTCCTCTCATTGCAACTGAAAAGATAATTCAAGAATCTGAAATTGGAACAGTTCTGCAATATCTACAAGCCAGAGAGTTAAAATCTAGACTCCGCGGTCTTTTGTTTGCTCATCGAACTTCAGATAAGAGGGTGTTTGAGCAGCTGGTTAAGATGTATGAAGAAGGTCATGATATTCGTGAAAATGTTTATCGTGCAATGCTGCGTTTGAACCAGGAAGCCAAAGGTAGATTTTCAGCGGAATTGGTAAGCGTTGTAACGAAGGAAATCGATCGCCTGAAGCGAGATGCCCCTCATGATATTGAAAAATATATTTATTCTTTTCTTGGTCATGTTGTCTCTGTTGCACCAGACCAGCACTTTGATTCCTTTGTCAAATGGGTGGTGTCGAACATTGATGATCTGTGTGATGGCCCTGCACCGATAAGGGATGAATTAGAGCGATATTGCAATATGTATTTCGCAGCCCAGGGTGATGAAGAATGTTTGGGAAAGCTTGCTGCCAGATTTAACATGCCGACAACGAATAAGTATGATTCTAAGTTAATAGAAATTTTCATTGCAAGGAAAGATCCAAGAATATTTCATTCTCTCATTGAAGAAGTGAAAACAACTCGTAAGCCATCAGTGTTTTTTGTTGAGCTCGTCATGAAATATGCAAAAGAAATGAATCTTGCTATTCCGAAGGCCATTCAAGATAAAATGCAGGGTGTCATTCATGATTTTGATGCTGCTGCTGATTTGGACCAAGGGCGCTTTTGATGCGAGACGCGATTCTAAGCGGCCTTCTTCAGGAGCACAGCCAGCAGAACTTCCGGCCGTGCCTGCGCAACGAGTATCAGAGAGCGGGCTGCCCCGGTCGGTTGGCGGCGCCCCTGCTCCCAATCCTGCAAGGTCCGCAAACTAACCCCAAGCAGTGCGGCAAAAGCCGACTGGCTCAAGCTCATCTTTTCACGAATATCCCGGATATCCGTCAGCCCCTCGGCCGCGAATCGCCGCCCGCCGCCCTGCTTGATCTCCCGAAGGCCCTCGAGAATCTCCATGCCGATGTCACGCTTTGTCATCGTCAATCTCCTTCTTGATCGCTTTCAGAACATGCGCCGGTATATTCGTAGCTTCACTCTTGGCGTAGATGGTAAGCAACCAGATCTGTCTCTTGTGATCCCGCCAATAGTAGATCACTCGATACCCAGACGACTTTCCGCGCCCAGGTGCCGCCCACCGCAGTTTTCGCAGTCCGCCGCTTCCCGGGATCAGATCTCCAGCATCCGGCTGGGCGAGAAGCAGCCATTGTAATGCCGAATACTCCTCATCAGAGAAATATTCCCTAATGAGTTTGCTGAAAAGCGATGTCTCGATGAATTCCATTCGATAATGTAAATATACGGCAGTGCCGTATAAATGTCAACTCTTCCCCTTCCGGTCATCCCGATTGGATAGGAAATCGACGTATTGGTCATCTCTCAGTAATTGAAGTGCTTCTTCACTGCTTCAAATTTCTCAGCAATTATTTCGATAGACGTCTTTTCCGACGGATGCATGCCAGGCTCCTGCGTTAAACGCATCGCCTCTTTCACTTCCCCTTGAAGAACTTCAAAGTCTTCTTTTGAAAGTGTCGTTCCGTTTTTCAAAAGGAACTCGACGGTCTGCATCGGCGCTCTGGGGCTTGTAACGGCATATTTGATCGGCTTGTTGCCTCTGTCATCAGTTGCATTGATGTCGGCTCCCAGTTCGAACAGCTTTTTCACGAAATCGGTATTCTCGAACATCCGACATTTCCGGTGTACGCCCACCTGACGTCTGAATTTTAGGAACCGCTT